>DASUWY010000013.1 GCA_036378175.1 Thermoleophilaceae bacterium | reverse complement strand
CAGTGCTCTACATCGTCGCGCAGAGCGTGGAGCACGGCCGCCGCGCGGGCCTCACGGCGGTGGGCGGCATCCACGTCGGATCGACGGTGCACGTGGCGGCGGCGACGGTGGGGCTGTCCGCGCTGCTCGTCTCGTCCGCGCTGGCGTTCTCCGCTGTGAAGCTCGTGGGCGCGGCATACCTGATCTTCCTGGGAATCCAGCGGCTCCTCGGCCGCGATGGAGGGGAGGGCGCGTCCGCCGCCCGCGAGCGCGACCTGCGGCGCATCTTCCGCCAGGGGATCGTCGTGAACGTGCTGAACCCGAAGACGGCGCTCTTCTTCCTCGCCTTCCTCCCGCAGTTCGTGGACCCCAGCCGCAGCGCCGCGCCGCAGATCGCCGTGCTCGGACTGATCTGGATCGCGGTGGGGCTTGCGAGCGACGGGATGTACGCCGTGCTCGCGGGCACGGTGGGCACGGCGGTGCGGCGCCGGGCGGGTTTCGCGCGTGCGCAGAGGGTGATAACCGGCCTCGTGCTGGTGGGACTGGGGGTGGCGGCGGCGCTCACGGGGCGGAGGGCCCAGCACACATGAGCGACGTGAGCGAGCATGCTCGGGCGAACCAGCGCTACTGGAACGAGTGGGCGGCCGACTATGTGGAGGACGCGGAGAAGAAGTGGGCGTCCAACGAGCCCTGCTGGGGGATCTGGGAGGTGCCCGAGGACAGTGTCCAGATGCTGCCGGACGTGGATGGGCTCGACGTGGTCGAGCTCGGCTGCGGCACGGCGTACTTCTCCGCCTGGTTCGCGCGGCGCGGCGGGCGCCCCGTGGGCGTCGACCTGTCGGAGCGCCAGCTCGACACCGCTCGCAGGATGCAGGCCGAGCACGGCCTCGACTTCCCGCTTGTACATGCGAGCGCCGAGCAGGTGCCCCTGCCGGATCAATCGTTCGACTTCGCCTTCTCCGAGTACGGCGCGAGCCTCTGGTGCGATCCGTCCGCCTGGATCCCCGAGGCGGCCCGGCTTCTGCGGCCAGGCGGGCGCCTGCTCTTTCTCACGAGCGGTCTGCTCAGCAGCCTGTGCGCGCCGGATTCCGAGGAGCCGGTTGGCGAGACGCTCCTGCGCCCGCTGTTCGGGCTTCGCAGGATCGATTGGTCCGACGACGGGAGCGTGTCGTTCCACCTCCCGCATGGGGAGTGGATCCGAGTGCTGCGCGACAACGGGTTCGAGATCGAGCGCCTGCACGAGCTGCAGGTGCCCGAGGATGCACCCCCGACTCGCTACGAATGGATGCCGAAGGAGTGGGCGCGCCGCTGGCCATGTGAGGAGCTGTGGCTCGCGCGAAAGGCGTCCAACATCGTGGACAAGCCCGCGGCCTAGCTGCTACAAGTACCTCCGATGGACGGCATAGGCACGCCCCCTCTTTCCGTGAGCGCCACCTTCGGCGCACGCGTGCCTGCCTATTACGCCTGGCGATTTATCTAGGCGTCCGGCTGCGCGCTCCCGCGAGCGACCGACCGACATCCGAGTGCCGGACGCCACCACCGCCCGGCTCCCTGTGAGCCACCGTCCCTAGGATTCAAGCTTCAGAAAGGCACACAGATGATGATCGTGATGAAAGAGGGGGCCACGGCCGAGCAGATCGACTCCGTGGTGGAGCGCGTCAAATCGGTGGGCGCCAAGGCGCACATCTCGAAGGGCGAGCTCGTGACGGTGATCGGCGCCATCGGCGACCGCGAGCACGTGGCCAACCTCGGGCTCGAGGGCTACCCGGGTGTGGACCACCTCGTGCCGATCCTCAAGCCGTACAAGCTCGCCTCCGCGCAATACAAGCGGGGTGAGCGCACCGTCGTCGAAGTTGACGGGCGCAAGCTGGGCGGGAACTACTTCGCCACGATCGCGGGCCCGTGCACGGTCGAGTCCCGCGAGGTGATGCTCGAAACCGCGCGCGTGGTGCGGGATGCCGGCGCGCAGATGCTCCGCGGCGGCGCCTACAAGCCCCGGACCTCGCCGTACTCGTTCCAGGGCCTGGGCGACGCCGGGCTGCCTCTGCTCGCGGAGGCCAAGGAGGAGACGGGCCTGCCCGTGGTCACCGAGCTGATGGACGTGCGCGACCTCGAGCCGGTGCTCGACGTGGCCGACGTGATCCAGGTGGGCGCGCGCAACATGCAGAACTACACGCTGCTCACCGAGCTCGGGCGCGCGGGTCGGCCGGTGCTGCTCAAGCGCGGCCTCTCCTCGACCATCGAGGAGCTGCTCATGTCCGCCGAGTACGTGCTCAAGGAGGGGAACGAGAACGTGATCCTCTGCGAGCGCGGCATCAGGACCTTCGAGCCGAGCTACCGCTTCACGCTCGACCTGATGGCGGTGCCGGTGCTTCGCGAGCTGTCACATCTGCCGATCGTGATCGACCCGAGCCACGCCACCGGGCGGCGCGACTGGGTGCTGCCGATGTCGCTGGCGGCGGCCGCGGCGGGCGCGGACGGGATCATTGTGGAGATCCATCCCGAGCCCGAGCAGGCGATCTGCGACGGGCCTCAGGCTCTGCGCACGGACGGCTTCGCCGAGTACGTGCGTCAGCTGGAGGCGGCCGCGCAGCTCGCGGGCAAGGACCTTGCACAGGTCTAGTCCCAGCGGCACAAACGCCCGCTTCGAGCCTTCGGGAAGGCTCACCGGCACGATCACGCCGCCGGCGGACAAGTCGATCTCCCACAGAGCCGCTCTGTTCGGCGCGATGTCGGACGAGCCAGTGACGGTGCGCAACTACCTGCGGGCGGCAGACACCGACTCGACCTTGGTCGCGGTGCAGGCGCTCGGCGCCGGGGTGGACGACAGCGGCGACGAGCTGGTGATCCGCGGCGTCGGCCTTCACACGCCCGCCGAGGTCACCGGCGGCCGGCTCGACGTGGGCAACTCGGGCACGCTGCTGCGGCTTCTACCGGGCTGGCTCGCCGGGCAGCCGGGCGGTGAGTGGACGCTTGACGGCGACGAGTCGATCCGCCGGCGGCCGGTGGAGCGCATCGCGGAGCCGCTGCGCCTGATGGGCGCCTCGATCGACACGGAGGAGGGCGGGCTGCCGCCGATGTGCGTGCGCGGAGCGCAGCTGAGCGGCATCGACTACGAGCTGCCGGTGGCAAGCGCGCAGGTGAAGACGTGCGTGCTGATCGCGGGGCTGCTTGCGTCGGGCAGCACGCGCGTGACCGAGCCGACCCAGAGCCGGGACCACACCGAGCGGCTGTTTGCGCGTGCCCGGGTGCCGTTCACACGCGACGGACTGTGCGTGAGCGTGCACGCCGTGGACGAGCTCGAGCTCGAGGACGTGATCGTGCCCGGCGACCCCTCCTCCGCGGCCTTCCTGGCGGTGGCGGCGAGCATCGTCCCCGGGTCGCGAATCGTGATCGACGGCATGTGTCTCAACTGGACGCGCACCGGCTTCTTCCGCATCGCGCAGCGGATGGGCGCGGTGATCCTCGGCGACCTCGAGGAGCCGGGCGACTTCGGTCCGGGCGAACCGATCGGCGAGATCGACGTGGCGGCCGCTCCCCTGGTGGGCACCGAGGTGCTTCCCGATGAAGTGCCGCTTGCGATCGACGAGCTGCCGCTGGTGGGCCTGCTCGGGTGTTTCGCCGAGGGCGACACGGTGGTGCGCGGCGCAGCCGAGCTGCGCGTCAAGGAGACCGACAGGATCGCCGGCGTGGTGGAGGGGCTCAACGGCCTGGGCGCCTCGCTCGAGGCCACGGAAGACGGCTTCGTGGTGCACGGCGGCACCGGCATCGACGGCGGCACGATCGACTCGCGCGGCGACCACCGTCTCGCGATGCTGGGTGCCGTGGCGGGGCTGGCCTCGCGGAACGGGGTGGAGGTGCTCGGGATGGACGCCGCTGCGGTGTCCTACCCGGGGTTCGAGAACGACCTCCGCACGCTCATCGAACGCTGAGTAACGTGCGGCCGGATGGGGAGGAGAACCGCGGCGCGCTCAGCGCCGGCGGCGCGATCTGCCGGAAGCTGTTGAACCTCGGCTTGCGGACTTGGTGCGGCCGCCGGCCGGCCGCGGGCGTGACTGCGCCGCGCTGACCCGCGCCCGCTTCGGCGCCGAGCTGTCGAACTCATGGCCGAGGCCGAGGTCGAGCGCGATCTTTCGCATGTCGTCGCGCTGGTCGTCGATCACGAAGCTCACGCCTGCGCCGCTGCGCCCCGCCCGGCCCGTGCGGCCGACGCGGTGCACGTAGGTGTCTCGGTCCTCCGGCGCGTCGAAGTTGATCACCCGGGTCACGTCCTCCACGTCGATGCCGCGCGCCGCCACGTCGGTGGCCACGAGCGTCTTGACGCGGCCCTCCTCGAAGCTGGCGAGCGCCTTCTGTCGCTGCGACTGCGTCTTGTCGCCGTGCATGGCCACGGCCTTCACGGCGTTGTTCTTCAATCGCTTGACCAGCCGGTCGGCGCCGCGCTTGGTGCGCACGAACACGAGCGTGCGGCCGTGTTCGGCGTCGCGCAGCTCGGTGACGAGCGTGTCGAGCTTGTCCTCATGCTTCAGGTGCACGAAGCGGTGATCGACCTTGCCGCGCTTCTCCTCGCGCGGCCTGTGCACGTGCCTGCGCGCGTCGCGCGTGTACTCGCGTGCCGCCTGTCCGGCAGCGCCCTCGAGCGTGGCCGAGAAGAACAACGTCTGCCGCTCGCGAGGCGTGCGCGCGATGATGCGGTCAAGCGCCGGGCGGAAGCCCATGTCGAGCATCCGGTCGCCCTCGTCCACCACCAGCATCCGGATGTGCTCGAGAGTGACGATGCGTCGCTCGAGCAGGTCCTCCAGGCGGCCGGGAGTGGCCACGATGATGTGCGCGTCCTTCGCCCTTCGCGCCTGCCGCTCGATGCCCACGCCGCCGTACACCGCGGCGATCTTGAGCGCGCGGGCGTGCACAGCCGGCAGAAGCGCATCGACGATCTGCGTGGCCAGCTCCCGCGTGGGCGCGAGCACGAGCGCGGCGGCGCGGCGGTCGTTCGCCTCGATGCGATCGGCGATCGGGATTCCGAACGCGAGCGTCTTGCCGGATCCGGTGGGGGACTGCACGAGCACGTCGTGCCCGGCGAGGATGTCCTCGATGACGAGCCGTTGAACGGCGAACGGGGCCTCGATGCCGCGCTTTGCGAGGGCGGCTACCACCGGCTCTGACACGCCGAGATCGGCGAAGGACTGCTGTGACATGCGATTGCTCCTGATTTGAATGCGACGGGGAGATCCGACAACCCCGGCCGCGCGTGGAGCGCACATGAGGAAGGAACCTCTCGGATGCCAGAGGGCACCCGACGCGGGAGACCCTAGCAGCGGGCTAGCGCCGGGCGTACGCGCGTAGCCGGCCGAGCGTGTGCAGCCCGCGCGCCGCCGTCTCGTCCATCTGGGCCAGAAGCGCCGCCACGAAGTTGGGAAGCGCGCCGCCGTAGCGCTCGCGCAGCTCGTCGCGGATGCGGGAGTTCTCGCGGAGGTCGTCCTCGACGGCGAGGATCAGTGACTCGAGCTCCGAACCTTCTTCGTCTCCGGGCGCAAGCCTCGGCCGCTCCTGCTCCGTCTCGCGGCTGGCGCGGCGGACCCTGCCGCTCGTCTTCGACCGGTACATCGAAGCGTCGGCCTCGCGCACCACCGCGTCCGCCTGCAAGCGCTTCCCCGGCTCGATCAGCGCGGTTCCGATGCTGGTGGTCGCGCTGATCAGCTCGTCTCCGATCTGCACCGGCGTGCGTTCCACGAGCTCCGGGATCTCGCGCGCCAGCTCGCGCGCCTGCGCGGGCTCGACGCCGCGCAGCAACACGACGAACTCGTCGCCTCCAAGGCGCCCGACGGTGTCCGTCTGGCGCACGCGGCCGGCGAGGACCTCGGCGACGTGCTTGAGCAGCTCGTCGCCCGCCTCGTGGCCGTGCGTGTCATTCACCTGCTTCAGGCGGTCGACGTCGAGCAGGAGGACCGCGCCGGGGTCGCCGTGGCGCTCGCTCCAGGCGAGATAAGCGTCGAGCTCGTGGAAGAAGCGGCGGCGGTTGTGAAGGCCCGTGAGGGAGTCGTGGTCCGCGAGGTAGAGAAGCCGCTCCTCCGCTCGCTTCTGGGGCGTGATGTCGAGGAGAATCCCCTGGAGCATTCGCCCGCCCTGCTCGTCCACGAGCACCACGGCGTCGTCGCGCACCCACACCTCGTTGCCGCGACGGTCGAGCAGGCGGTACTCGCAGGAGAAGGGGGTGCCGTCGCGGAACGTCCGCGACTCCGCCTCGAGCACCGCCTCGCGGTCATCCGGGTGGACGAGCCTGAACCACAGCCCGGGGTCGGCGCGCCATTCGTCGGGCGTGTAGCCGAGCAGCTGCTCGACCTGCGGGCTCACAAATTGCCACTCGCAGGTCGATCCGAAGTCCGCCGTGTAGCTCACGGCTGGAATGCGCTCGACGAGCTCCCGATAGTCGGTGTGCTCAGGTGCGCGCGATCTGTGAGCCGACGGACGCATGGCTGCACGTCGTATTTCGGTGCAAGCGCGCCAGAACCTGAGTCCCGGTTGCGTGACTCTCATAGATCGCGACCGTCGCTGGCGCCACCCGACCAGGTGTCTCCATTCGCCTGCGCATATGACAGGTGAATGGAGACACCTCGATCACACCATGGGGCAAGGCGCCGGCGGTTGCCTGTGCCTTGCGCTGCTGATGGACGATCGAACTAACCAGCCACGCAGTGGAACGGAGGTCTTGGTCCTCACGAGCCTCGCGCTGGTGCCGATCCTGCCGTGGGCGTTCGTCACGCTCCTCGAGACGGACCGCGGCTGGGGGGACGCGATCTTGGCGCTATCCGACTTGGTTTAAGACCTTGGGATGCGAATCGGCCTTGCCGTCGAGGCGACGGCGATAGTCGGCTGGGTCGTTCTTGCGTACACCGGCGCCCGACCAGTCCCGTCGGCTGTGCGCGCAAGTAGCCTTCGGCCCGATGGTCATCGCGATCGATGGGCCCGCCGGGGCGGGCAAGTCCACAGTTGCTCGCGGGGTCGCTGAGCGGCTCGGCTTCACCTATCTCGACTCCGGCGCGATGTACCGGGCGGCCGCGCTGGCCGCGATGGGGCGCGGCGATCGCAGCGTCGCGGAGGTGGCGGACGGGATGGACATCCAGCTCGGCGCGCGCGTGCTCGTGAACGGCACCGACGTGACGGACGCGATCCGCTCGCCCACCGTATCCGAGGCGGCGTCCAAGATCGCAACCGACCAGGCCGTCCGGCAGGCTCTCGTGAGGAAGCAAAAGGCACTGCTCGAACAGGGCGACTGGGTTGCGGAAGGGCGCGACATCGGCACCGTGGTGAAGCCAGACGCCGAACTGAAGATCTTCCTCACGGCGAGCCCCGAGGAGCGCGCACGGCGACGGGCGGCCGAGCTCGGCGCCGACTGGCAGACGGTGCTGCGCGACCAGACGCTGCGCGACCAGCAGGACCAGGAGCGCGAGCACTCACCGCTGCGCGCGGCGCCCGACTCGATCGAGCTCGACTCCACCGGCCGCCCGGCCGAGGACGTGATCACGCAGATCGTCGGGCTGGTCCGCAAGGCCGCCAAGACGAGGTAGCGAGCATCCATGGCGCTTCCGAAGGTGGCCGTCGTCGGCTACCCGAACGTGGGCAAGTCCACGCTCGTCAACAGGCTCACCGAGACGCGCGAGGCGGTGGTGCACGAGCAGCCGGGCGTGACGCGCGACCGCAAGGAGATCGAGTCCGAGTGGAACGGCCGGCGCTTCGTGCTGGTGGACACCGGGGGCGTGGACCTGGAGGAGACCGACAACCTCGCGCGCGCGGTTCAGCAGCAGGCGCGCAACGCCATAGCCGAGTCCGACCTCGCGGTGCTCGTCGTCGATGCGCGCGCGGGCCTGCGCCCGGGCGACGCCGAGCTGGCCAACGAGCTTCGCCGCTCGCCGATCCCCGTGATCGTGGCCGCCAACAAGATCGACGGCCCGAGCGCCCTGCCGGACGCTGCGGAGTTCCACGCGCTCGGTCTCGGCGACCCCGTGCCCGTGTCCGCCCAGCACGGCCTAGGCACGGGCGACCTTCTCGACCGCGTGGCCGAGCACCTCGAGCAAGCGCCCGAAAGGGAAGAGGAAAAGGCACTGCGCCTTGCCGTGATCGGCCGGCCCAACGTCGGAAAGTCCTCGCTCGTGAACGCATTTCTCGGCGCCGAGCGGGTGATTGTTAGCGAGCAGGCGGGTACAACCAGGGACGCGATCGACACGCGCCTGGAGCTCGATGGACGCGAGATCCTGCTCGTGGACACGGCGGGCCTGAGGCGGAGGGGCAAGGTGGCCGGAACAGTCGACTACTACGCGCAGCTGAGATCGGAACGTGCGGCGGAGCGCGCGGATGTGGCCCTCGTGGTGTGCGACGCGAGCGAGGGCGTGACGAGCCAGGACCTGAGCGTGGCCGAGCTGGCGATGAAGTCCGGCTGCGCCACGATCGTCGTGCTGAACAAGTGGGACGTGGGCGACGTGGACCTCGAGCACGCGCGGGCGCGCCTCTCGCAGCGCATTCGGCTTCGCCCGAAGGTGATCACCGCCTCGGCGAAGACGGGCCGGAATGTCCGTCGGCTTCTCTACGAGGCGCTCGAATTGGGGGACAGGGCCGCGCAGCGGATCCCCACCGCCGAGCTGAACCGCTTCCTCTCCGACATTCAGGCGATCCGCCAGCCGCCGACGGTCCGCGGCCGCCGGCTGCGCATGTACTACATGACCCAGTACGAGACGAGCCCGCCGCGCTTCGCCATCCAGGTCTCCGATCGCGGCCGACTGACGCGTGACTACGCGTATTTCCTGGAGAATCGCCTCCGCGAGCGCTACGGCCTCGAGGGAGTGCCGCTGGTGATCGACTACCGGGAGCGGCAGGGACGCCACACGCGAGGGGGAGGACGGGCATGACGGAGACGAAGCGCAAGTACCTGGTGAGGAGAATCGTGGCCTCGGCGATCGTGGCCGTGCTCCTCGGCGTGGGTCTTGCGCGCGCGTTCATCGGAGGCTCGCCTCCGCCGCCGCCCGATAACGCCGCCGCGATGGTGCCCGCGGACGCGCTGATCTACCTCAACCTCGGCACCAGCAAGGGCGCGGCGCAGTGGAAGCACACCGCCGACGCGATGAGCAAGCTCCCGCTCGCCGGCCAGCTCCGTGACGCGCTGTTCGCCGCGACGACGAGCAGCACGCTCGGCCGGCTCACGCTCGAGCGGGACGTGCGGCCGTGGCTCGGGAACGAGGCCGCGTACGCGGAGCTCCCGGGCAGCGGGCAGAAGCTTCTGCTCTTCCGCGCGCGCGACGAGAAGGCGGCGCTGCGAGCGATCTCGCGTGCGGCCGGCTCTTCTCCGCCGCAGCCGTACCGCGGCACGCTGCTCCGCGATGTGGGCGGCGGCTCGGTCGCCGGCGTGAGCGGCGGCTGGGCGCTGGTCGGCGCGCCAGGCGCGGTGCACTCGGCGCTCGACCTTCGCTCCAAGCCGGCGGCCTCGCTGGCGAAGAACTCGACCTACTCCGACCTGGTGGGTGGTCTGCCGAGCGACCGGGTGGGCAACGCCTGGCTGTCGCAGCCGTGGCTGAACGCGCACCTCGCCGGCCCTAGCGCCATCCTGGCCGGCCTCGCTCGCGTGCCCTCCTTCCAGTCCGCGGCGGTTGGCTTCGGCGACAACGGCAAGCTCATGCGCCTCGCCTTCCGGGCGCGCGCCACGGCGGGGCCGGCGGCCGGCAGCGGCTGCAGCGGCACCACCGGCAAGGGGGACACGCTGCTGTCGAAGGCGCCTGCGCGCCCCGCGCTGTTCCTTGGCATGGCCGGCGCCGGGTGCGTGCTGCAGGACCTGATGGCGTCGCCCAGCTCGGCGATCGGCACGGCGCTCCAGAGCTTCGCCACTCAGGCGCAGCGGGAGGGGGTGAACCTGCAGCGCGATCTTCTGCCGCTCCTCGGCGGCGACAGCGGCCTCTCCATCACACCGGGGCCCACGCTCACGCTCGACGCGGGCGACGTGCCGGCGCAGCAGTCGCTCAACGTGCTCGGTCGGCTGCAGCCCGTGCTGATCAAGCTGCTCAACCCCGAGGCGAGCGGCGTGGCACCGACCTTCGGCGCGCAGACGGTGAACGGCGTGACCGCGATGACCGCGAGTCTCACGCCCGGGCTCCAGCTGAGTTACGCCGCCTTCGACGGTGATCTGGTGCTCTCCACCGCGCTGAGCGGCATTGCGGATGCGAAGAAGGGCGCGCACCTCGACCAGTCGAAGGACTTCAAGGCTGTGCTCGGAGACCGACCGAAGGACGCGTCAGCGCTAGTCTTCCTCGACTTGGAGAAGCTCCTCGCGCTCGCGGACCAGGCCGGACTCGGGTCCAATCCCACGTACGCAGCGGTCCGTGACGACCTGCAGAAGATCGGCGCTGCCGGCGGTGTGCTGTCACGCGAGGGCAATGACATCGACGCGGAGTTGCGCCTGAAGAACCCATGAGCCAGTACGACGACCTTTCAGATAACGAGTTCCTGTTCACGTCCGAGTCGGTCACCGAAGGCCACCCGGACAAAATGGCCGACCAGATCTCCGACGGCGTGCTCGACGCCGTCATGCGAGACGACCCGAACGGCCGTGTGGCCTGCGAGACGCTCGTGAACACGGGCCTCGTGGTGGTGTCCGGCGAGATCTCGACGCAGACCTACGTGGACATCCCCAAGATCGCGCGCGAGACCATTCGCAAGATCGGCTACGACAACGCGGCCTACGGCTTCGACTGCGACACGTGCGCCGTGATCACGGCCATTGACGAGCAGTCGCCTGACATCGCCCAGGGCGTGGATCAGGCGTACGAGCGCCGCACGAGCGCGGATGACAATGACGAGATGGACGTCGCCGGCGCCGGCGACCAGGGCATGATGTTCGGCTACGCCACGCGCGAGACCCCCGAGCTGATGCCGATGCCGATCTCGCTCGCGCACAAGCTCTCGCACCGCCTGGCCGAGGTGCGTCGCGGCGACGTGATGCCGTACCTGCGGCCCGACGGCAAGACGCAGGTGACGGTGCGCTACGAGAACAGCCGCCCGATCGAGATCGAGAAGGTGCTGATCTCGACCCAGCACAAGCCGGGCGTGGACTCGGACACGCTGATCAAGCCCGACCTGTGGGAGCACGTGCTCCACCCGATCCTGCCGGCCGAGCTGTACGACGAGAAGAAGCTGAACAGCGATCGGAACTTCCTCGTGAACCCCACGGGCAAGTTCGAGATCGGCGGCCCGATGGGCGACTGCGGGCTCACCGGGCGCAAGATCATCGTCGACACCTATGGCGGCGCTGCCCGCCACGGCGGCGGGGCGTTCTCCGGCAAGGACCCGTCGAAGGTCGACCGCTCCGCCGCGTACGCCGCGCGCTACGTGGCGAAGAACGTGGTTGCCGCGGGGCTTGCCGATCGCTGCGAGGTGCAGGTGGCGTACGCCATCGGCGTCGCGCACCCGGTGTCGGTGATGGTCGACACCTTCGGCACCGAGCGCATCTCCCGCTCGCAGATCGTCTCGCTCATCAACGAGCACTTCGATCTGCGCCCGGGCGCCTTCCGCAAGTACCTCGACCTGCACCGTCCGATCTACCAGAAGACGGCCGCCTACGGCCACTTTGGCCGCGAGGACCACGATTTCACGTGGGAGAAGGTCGATAAGGCAGACGCGCTACGCGCTGCTGCCGGGCTCGAAGCGCGGGCGACGGCTTCGTAGGGGGTAGGGAGTTGGAGTAGGGAGGGCGGTCGTCCGGGGACCGCTTCCTTCCTTCGCAGCGCTTACGGCAGCAATAAGGGGTGGGTTCCGCTGTAGGCGGCACACCATGATGTCGCTCTTTATTGCTGCAGTAGGCGCGCCGAACTAGGACGCGGTGGCGCGGAGACCAGACTCCCCACTCCCTACTCCAACTCCATACGCGTCCGTGACGAAAGTCACAGGACGAAACACCACCAGCGCCCCGTCTCCCCATGCATGAGCGCTTTCGCCGGTACCCGCCTCGAGGACGACTACGTGCTGGCGCGGGACGTGACCGAGTACGAGCGCCTGCGAGCGCAGGCGCGCGCGTGGGAGGCTCCCACCAACCGCCTTTTCGACCAGGTGGCCCTCGGCCCGGGCGCGCGCTGCCTCGATGCCGGCTGCGGGCCCGGCCACACGATGCGCATGATGGCCGAGCGCGTGGGCCCGTCCGGTCAAGTGACGGGCATCGACGTGGACGCAGACGTTGGCGACGAGGCGCTCGCGCTTCTGCTCGCCGCGGGCTACGGCCACTGCGCGTTCGAGCAGGTGGACCTCCTGTCGGGCGACGCGATCTCCGCCGAGCCCTTCGACCTCGTGTACGCGCGGCTTGTGCTCTTTCACCTTCCCGATCCCGTGGCTGCCGTGCGGCGCCTCTGGGACGCGGTCGCGCCCGGCGGCCATCTCGTGCTGCACGACTACGACGTGCGAGCCGTCGACGTGCTGCCCGATCTCGAGTCGGTGCAGGAGTTCAAGCGCGTGATCATGGCCGCGTTCACCGAGGGCGGATGCGACCCCCACATCGGGCGCCGGCTGCCACTGCTCCTCCAGGAGGCGGGAATCGGGACGGCCGACGGCACGGATGTCGCCGGCCGTCTCGAGACAATGCGGAGCGGCGCCTGGCTCTTCGCCGAGGTCTACCGGAGCATCCTCCCGCTCGCCGTGAGGCTCGGCCTCACCACCCGCGCCGGCTTCGACGAGTGGTCCCGTGAATACGCGCGCGACACGGTCGAGCATCCCGATTACGCGCTCATGTGGCCGCTCCTGATCGGCGCATGGAAGCGCAAGCCCGCCGGCTGAGCCGCTTCACCGCCGCTGTCCGCGGCGCCGCCTAACCTGGCGCCGCCATGATCGCCAAGGTCGAGCCCCTCACTCCCGCGCGCGCCCTGCGCGGGCCCTTCGATTACCGGGTGCCCGGCCGCCTCGAGGGAGTGGACGTGGGGAGCATGCTGGTGGTGCCGTTCGGCCGCCGGCGGATGCTCGGCGTGGTGGTGGGGATGGCCGAGCGGAGCGACGTGCCGCCCGAGCGCCTGGTCGAGCCGCTCACGGCGCTCGATCCTGAGGTGCCGGCCGAGCTGGTGAGGCTCGGGCTGTGGGTTGCGGAGGAGTACTGCTCCACCCCGGCGCGCGGTCTCGGGCTGGTGCTCCCGCCCGGCACGGGCCGTGGCGCGAGTCCACGAGTTCGCGCACGGCTCGCGCTGAGCGCCGAGCTCACTGTGGCCGGTCGGGAGGCGCTGCTCGCGGGCGGGGCCGCGCTGGGTGAACGTCAGCGCGCGGCGCTCGACGCCCTTCGGTCCGGCGCGCTCGCCGCCGCCGAGCTCAGCCGGGCCACCGGCTGCTCGCACGCCAGCCTTCGCTCGCTTGCGGAGCGCGGGCTCATCACGCTCGCGCGCGTGGAGGTGGCCCGCAGGCCGCAGGCGGCGCCGCGGGTGGGCGGGCGGCTTGCGGGTGAGCCCGAGCTGTCCGGGGCACAGGAGCGGGCGCTCGCCGAGATCGTCGCGCGAATGGACGCCGGTGCCGGTGGCCGGCTACTGCTCCATGGCGTGACCGGCAGCGGCAAGACCGAGGTGTATCTGCGGGCCGTGGCAGCCGCGCTTGAGCGTGGCCGCTCGGCGATCGTGCTCGTGCCGGAGATCGCGCTCACGCCGCAGACTGCCGGACGCTTCGAGGACCGCTTCGGCGACCAGGTGGCGGTGCTCCACTCCAAGCTCGGTGCGGGCGAGCGCTATGACGAGTGGACGCGGCTGCGGCGCGGCGACGCACGCGTTTGCGTGGGCCCGCGGTCGGCAGTGTTCGCCCCGGTGCCAGAGGTCGGCCTCATCGTGATCGACGAGGAGCACGATGCCTCGTACAAGCAGGAGCAGGATCCGCGCTACGACGCTCGCCACGTGGCCGAGCGGCGCGCGGAACTCGCCGGTGCCGTGCTTCTGGCGGGGAGCGCCACGCCGCGGCCGGAGAGCCGCCTGCGGCTCGAGCGGATCGAGCTGCCCGAGCGCGTGGACGGCCGCGGCCTTCCACCGGTGGAGATCGTGGGAATGGCGGGCGTGAACGGCCCGCTGCACCAGCGCACGCGCGACGCTCTCGACGAGGTCCGCGAGCGTGGCGAGAAGGCGATCGTGCTGCTCAACAGGCGCGGCTGGTCGAACTTCCTGTCCTGCCGCGTGTGCGGACGGGTGTGGCAGTGCCCGAACTGCGACGTCACGCTGGTGCTGCATCGCGCCGCGGGCTCGGTTGCCTGCCACCACTGCGGCCACGAGGAGAGCGCGCCGTCGCAATGCCCCGACTGCGGGTCCGTGTCCGTTGCCCGTCACGGCGCCGGCACCGAGCGACTCGAGCAGGAGCTCGAGACCATCGTGGCGCCGCTGCCCGTCTTCCGCCTCGACTCGGATGCGGCGGCCGGGCGGGGAGCGATTGCCTCGGTGCTCGAACGCTTCGACCGGGCGGACGCCGGCGTGCTGGTGGGCACGCAGATGGTCGCCAAGGGGCACGACTTCCCCGACGTCACGCTCGGCGTCGTGCTCGACGCGGACTCCACGCTGCGCTTCCCCGACTTCCGTGCCGAGGAGCGCACGTTCGCGCTCGTGGCGCAGCTGGCCGGGCGCAGCGGACGGGGCGCGCGCGGCGGCCGCGTGATCGTGCAGGCGCTCGACCCGCGGGCGCGCGCCCTGCGTCACGCCGCGGCGCACGACTCCGAGGGCTTCCTAGAAGGCGAGCTGGAGCGGCGCAGGCTGCTGCGGTACCCGCCGTTCGGCCATCTGATCCGGGTGGTGTGCTCGTGCATCGAGCAGGGGCCGGAGGCGGAGGCCGCAGAGGCCATACGCGCGGCGATCGCGCTCGAGGACGGTGCCGTGCTCGGCCCGGCACCGCTGTTCCGGCTGAAGGGCCGCGAGCGCTCGCAGCTGGTGGTGAAGGGCGCTGATAGGGCGGCCGCCGTGGCCGCCGTCAGGCACGCGGTGGAGGGGGTGGCGGGGGAGTATGGACGGCGCGGAGTGAACTTCTCCGTGGACGTCGACCCACAGTAAACTCGTCATCGATGTCAGACGAGCTCGAGCAGCACACCGGGGAAGTCGAGCCGGAGGTCGAGGAGCGGGACCCGCAGGTCGAGGCGCGCCGCGCCGCGGCCATGTCGTTCATCCGCCGCCTCGGCGATCCGGTGCTGAAGAGCCGCGCCACGCCGGTGGACCAGTTCGACGACGCATTGCGCGCGCAGGTGTCGCGGATGGGCGGCCTGATGAACGACGCTCTCGGCGTCGGGCTCGCGGCTCCGCAGGTGGGCCTGTCGCAGCGGTTGCTCGTATACCGCGTGGGCCAGGACGCCCCGCTGATCGCGCTCATCAATCCCGAGGTCGAATGGTCGAGCGACGAGGAAGAGATCTTCGAGGAGGGCTGCCTGTCGATCCCCGGCATCACGGTGGACGTGGAGCGGCCGATCCACGTGCGTGTGCGGGCGCAGGACGAGACGGGCGCCGAGCGGCGGATCGAGGCGTCCGGCCTCGAGGCACGCGTGATCCAGCACGAGATGGATCACCTCGACGGCGTGCTGATCCTCGACCGCACGACGAAGGAGCAGCGCAAGGAAGCGATGCGCGCGCTCCGCGAGGCGGAAGAGCAGCGCGAAGCCGCCTAAGAGGGCTCTGCGGGCAGCCGGATACCCTCTCCGGCGTGCGCACGGTCTACCTCGGCACGTCTGACTTCGCCGTGACCGTGCTCGGGCACCTCGCCCGCTCGCAGCACCGGCCCGCTCTCGTGATCACGCGGCCAGACCGGCCGCGCGGGCGTGGCCGCAAGCTCGCGGCGCCTCCCGTTGCGGACGCCGCGAAGGTGCTGGGGCTCGAGCTCTACCAGCCGGAGAGCGTGAACTCGGAGGAGGCGCTCGAGAGGGTCGGGCTTGCCAAGCCGGATAGCGTCTGTATCTGTGCCTTCGGTGCGCTGATCAAGGATCCGCTCCTGAGTTCCTATCCGATGCTGAACGTTCATCCCTCACTGCTTCCGCGCTGGCGCGGCGCCGCGCCGATCGAGCGCGCGATCGAGGCCGGCGATTCCGAGACCGGCGTGACGATCATGCGCCCGGTGGCGGAGATGGACGCGGGGCCGATCTGCCTTCAGCGTGCGCTGCCGCTGCGGCCCGACGACGACTACGCGTCGCTGTCGCGGCGTCTCGCGGAGCTCGCGGGCGAGCTGCTCGTGGAGGCGCTCGACACGCAGCCTGAATGCGCGGAGCAGCCTGCGGAGGGGATCACGATCGCGCCAAAGGTCGAGGCAGCGGATCGGCGGCTCGACCCTGATCTCTCGGCCGAGGAGCTCGAGCGCCGCGTGCGGGCACTCACTCCGCACATCGGCGTCTACGTAGAGCTTGCCGACGGCGAGCGCCTGGGCGTGCGCCGCGCCCGGCCGGCGCAGAACGGCGTGGCGCCGCCGGGCGAGCTGGCAGCGCGCGACGGACAGCTGCTCTACGGCTGCGCCGGAGGCGCGCTCGAGCTGCTCGAGGTGCAGCCCGCCGGTGGCCGCGCCATGGAAGCCGCCGCATATCTGCGCGGCCACGGGGCGAAGCTGGGAGGCGGCGTCTGATGGTGCGGCTCGCGCGTCTCCACGGCAACTCGCACAGCCGCGCGCGGCTGTCCACCGCACGGCGCTGCGCATACCGCGTGCTGCGACGGGTCACCGGCGAGGACGCGTTCGCCGACCGCGCCTTCACCGCGGAGGCTGAGCGCTACGAGCTCGCCCCGCGCGACCGCGCCTTTGCGCAACAGCTCGTTTACGGCACCGTCCAGCGCCAGGCCACGCTCGACTACGTGCTCACGGCGCTCTCGGCGCGCCCGGTCGGGTCGATCGATCCGCCGCTTCGCGACACGCTGCGGCTCGGCCTCTTCCAGCTGCTCTATCTCGGCGGCGTGCCGGATCACGCGGCCGTGGAGCAGACGGTGGAGCTCGCCAAGCTCGAGCGCGGAGGCGGGCACCGGTTCGCCAACGCGGTGATGCGGCGCGCCACGCGCGAGGCGGAGGGGCTGGTGAACCAGCTCACCGCCGAGTCGCCAGCCGAGGCTGCGGTGCTGCACTCGCACCCGGAGTGGCTTGTGCGGATGTGGTGGGAGGCCCTCGGCTCGGATCAGGCCGTGGCGCTGCTCGAGCGCGACAACGAGGCGCCGGAGAGCGCGGTGCGCGCGAACGAGCTCGTGATCACCCGCGACGAGCTGCGCGAGGTGCTGCTCGAGCTCGACGTGCGGTCACGGGCCGTTGAGGACCTGCCCGAAGGGCTGGTGCTGGACACCCCGTTCGACGCCCATGGCTCCCTGCTGTTCGAGGCAGGGGCGCTCACGCCACAGTCGCGTGCGTCGATGCTGGTGGCCCGCGTGCTCGACCCGCAGCCCGGCGAGACGGTGCTCGACCTCTGCGCCGCGCCCGGCGCGAAGACCACGCACATCGCGGCGCTCATGCGCGGCCGCGGCCGTCTCGTGGCGGTGGAGCGCAACGCCGGCCGCTGTGACTCCCTGCAGGCGAACTGCCGCCGCATGGGCGCCCACTGGGTGGACGTTCGCTGCGAGGACGCGGCCCAGTTCGTCGGCGAGTTCGAGGACGGCTATGACCGCGTGCTGCTCGACCCGCCATGCTCCGACCTCGGCACGCTCCAGGCGCGTCCGGATGCCCGCTGGCGCAAGCAGCCGGACCAGATCAAGGAGCTCAGCCGTATACAGGAGGGGTTGATCGACGCCGCCGCGGAGCACGTCCGTCCGGGCGGCACGCTTGTCTACTCCACCTGCACGATTTCCCCGAGCGAGAACGAGGAACAGGTGCACAAATTCCTCGCACGGCATCCGGAGTTCGAAGCTGACGATCTGGCCGCGGAGCATCCGGAGTTCCGCCATCCACGCATTCCGCGCTTTCTCCAGCTCCTCCCGCACGTCCACGGGACGGACGGCTTCTTCATTGCACGGCTGCGCCGAGTCGCGGAGACGCCCGCTTGAGCGAAGAGCCACTGTTCGAGCTGGGCGCGACCTGCCCAGCATGTAAGGAGCCGTGGCTGCGCGGCACCAACCTGCCGGGCCGCTACCGCTGCGTGAACTGCCTCCGCCGCTTCGAGCTCCTGTCCGGCTGCCCGAACTGCGGGGCACACTCGACGATCGCGCGGATGTCGTCGACGCATGACGTGAAGTGCCATAACTGCGGCGCTGACATGCTTCAACCGATATAGGCGCGGCTGCGGCGCGCTGGGTGGGGCGTAGGGGGTCGGGGAGCTCTGGCTCAAGGGCTGGTGCACTCGTTCCGAGTAGGGGCATATGCCTGTTGCCCAGTCGCTGTTGCTCGAATGTCTGGATGCGACGGAGCGGCTTGCTGGTGGGGAGGAGGGTTGGGTCTCGGCGCGCGCAGTCGCCCGGCGGCTCAGTCCCACAGCTGATCCCGAGGACATTGGCCGCGGCCTGACTCGGCTCCATCGTCTTGGCTTGGTTGAGCTCTGGTTCGAGGGCGGCGCGAGCTATTACCGCCGCGCGCGCTGACTTCGCGCCGCTCATTGCCCGGCGCGTTCACGGCAGCAATAAGGGGTTGATTCCGATGTGGCAGACAATGCAGTCGGTTACCGACGGCAGAATCGGCCAGGTCGCTCCGGGCCGCCCTTTGTTGCCGCAGTAGACGGGCCGAAGCCAGGACGCCGCACCGCGAGACCATCCCTGCAACTCGGCAACTCCGCAATTCCGCAACTCTGTCGTTCGTGTCCGCCCTCCAGACCTCGCTCGCGGAGCGGCTCGCCGAGCTGCGTGGCTGGCCCGAGCACAAGCTGCCGGCGCCCCTGCTCGATGTGGTCGTCCGGCGGGTGCGGCTGCCGGGTGGCGATGTGTTCCTTGTTCGGCCGCGCGACTGGGAGGCTCTGCGGGACGAGGAGGGCGCTGCGGGGCGGCCGATTCCTTACTGGGCGCGCCTGTGGCCGAGCGGGGAGGTGCTCGCGCGGCACATTGCGAGCCACCCGCCCGGGCCGGGCACGCACGTGGTGGAACTGGGCTGCGGCCTGGGCCTCCCCGCGATCGCGGCCGCGCGGGGTGGCGCCGCCGTGCTGGCGGCGGATGGGCACGAGGACGCGATCGCGTTCGCCGCGCATTCGCTCGCGCTCAACGAGCTGGAAGCCACGGTCGTGCGAGCCGACATGGCCGCCGACGCCGACGCCCTCGTGGAGCGCGGTCCCTTCGACCTCGTGCTGGCGGCCGACGTGCTCTACACCGTGGCGAACGCCGACGCCATGCTCCTGCTGCTCCCGCGCCTCGTCGAGCCCAACGGCGAGGTGTGGCTCGCGGACCCGGACCGGGCCGGCGGCCGCCGCTTCCTATCGGCGGCGCGCTCGCTCTTCCACGTGCGGACGATCGAGCATCCGGACGCGATGCTGCACGTGCTGCGCCCGCGTTAAGTCGCCACAGCCACCGGCCGGCGATACAGCAGGTACAGCAGCGTGCAGAGGAGGGTGGACGCGCCGAGGTAGCCGAACTCCACCTGCAGCACCTTGTCCTGGAAGCCCCACGGAATCGCGAGATAGACGATGAACGCGATCGCGGTGCACACCCACGCCACCGCCGCCTGGCGCGCCCGCGCCTGCGCCAGCGCCGCCTGGTTGAGCGTGGCGGCCGACAGGTACACGCCCATGCCGATCGCCACCACCACGAGCCCGCCTCGCGCGTAGTGGTGCGCGCCGCCGAACAGCACGTGCATCAGCCACGGGCCGAGGACGAGGAAGGCAAGCGCCACGCCGCTCGCGAACACCGCGACCGCTCGTAGGGTCAGGCGCACGCTGCGGCGGAACGGGTCGTCCTCGCCTCCCACGGCCATGCGGGTGAGCGACGGCAGGATCGACGTCTGGATCGCCTGGAAGAGCTGGAGCGGCGCCCGCGCGATCAGCAGGACGTTGAACACGAAGCCGGCCACCGCCGCGCCCGATGCGCCCTCCGTGGCCTTCACGAGGAGCGGTCCGGCGTTCAGGAAGGTCTGCTCGCTGATCATGATCAAGAGCACGGCGGCCGCGAAGCCGGTGCCGTGCGAGAGGGTGAACTTCGCCTCCTCGCTCGGCTCCGCGGACGACGCCGCATCCATCTCGTCGCGGTAGATCTCGTCGGTGTCCGACCGCACCGGGTCGGCACGCTTGAGGCTGCGCCGCACGGCCCACGGCACCACCGACAGTGAGAAGAGCGGCGCCGCGACCATGCCGAGCGCCACCACAGACTGCCCCGAGAAGATGCCCACGGCCACGACGAACGCGAACATGAAGCGCGAGATCGCCTCCATGAACACGAGCCCGCCGTAGAGCCCGAAGCGCCGGTGCCCGGCGAGGAAGCCGCGCGCGAAGTAGCTCGCCGCGTAGCCGAGCACCGCGCCGATGAGCACCCAGTAGAGGGTGGAGGAGCCGCCGAGCAGCTTGTCCTCGAGCGGATGGTGGAGAGCGAGCGCCGCGACCAGGAACACCGCCGCCAGCGCGAGCTGGATCGTCACCGCCACGCGCAGGTGCTCGTGTCCCTCCTGGCCGCGCACGTCGCGGTCCGAGATCGTGCGCGAGAGCATCTGCTCCACCGGCCGGTAGAGCACGGACACGACAATGAAGATCGTGGACCAGAGCAGCGTGATCTGCCCGTAGTCGTGGCTCGAGAGCGTGTGGCTCGCGAGCGCGAAGTACGCGTAGGTGACGAGCCCGGTGACCCCGATCCCCACCGACAGGATCGCCGCGCCGCGCCCGTAGCTCTTTACGCGCTCGTCGGCGTCCCCGGGCTGCGCCGGTGTGGCCGGCGTCGCGTCTCTAGTCGACGCGGACAAGCAGCATCGACCAGGGGAATGGAGAGCGGATCTCCTCGACCTTGCCGTGCCGGGTGAGCAGCGAGACGAAGCCGACTCGCGACCAGTGGTTCACGTGCCCCGGCGTGTTGCCGAGCGACCGCCAGTACGCCCCGCGCGCCATGTTGAGCATCCGCCAGAGCGGCTCGCGAGGCACCGACACGAGCAGCCAGCGCCGCGCCACCCGCGCCATCTCCGCGAGCGTCGCGTCGGGGTCCGGCACGTGCTCGAGCACCTCGATCGCCGTGGCCATGTCGAACTCGTTGTCCGCGAAGGACAGCGAGGTGGCCTCCTCAGCCCGGTACTCGAGGTTCGGCCGCTGGCGCTTCTGCCACTCGGCGCGCAGCTTGGGATCGTCGAGGTCGATCCCGACGATGCGCTTGTCGCCCAGGCGCTCCGCCCACTCGTAGGTGAGCACGCCCTCGCCGCAGCCGACGTCGAGAATCGAGTCGGGCGCCGCCTTCTCCCACAGCTCGTCGAGCGTGCCGTGGAAGCCCGTCATCAGCCGCCTGACGACCGGGTTGGTGGAGCCGTACTTGTCGAAGGTGTTGCCGGTGGGGACGGACTCGGGTGGCGCCTGGGTCACAGCCTCACCGCCTCACGCTCGTCAGTGGGCTCCTCATGCGGCGCGGGGCCGGCGTCGGCGCCGGTTGTGGCCTCCTGGCCACTCGTGCCTGTCGCGCCCGGCTCGTAGTGCGACGGCTCGATCCCGAGCTTCAGCTCCATGCGCCGCACCCGCTCGAGGATGCGCTGGTTGATCACGCGGTTGCCCGCGAGGATGTCGCCCACCACGCCCAGCGCGGCCAGCTGCACCGCGGCGATGAACGCCACCGCGCCGAGGATCAGCGACTGAACGTGGCCGCCGCCGTGGCCGCCGAAGTAGGCCGAGAAGAAGCGCGCCCAGAGCACGATTGCCGCGATCCCGAGCACGATGGCCGCAGCCGTGAACACCCGCAGCGGCTCGTACATCGCATAGATGCGGAAGATCGCCACGCCGTTGCGGCGCACGTACGCCCACATCGACGGGAAGAGGCGCGACTCGCGCGTCTTCGGGTTGGTCGCGATCGGCACGTGATCGATCGCGACGGTCATCTTGCCGGCCTGGATGATCGTCTCGAGCGTGTAGGTGAACTTCGAGACGACGGTCACCTGGAGCGCCGCCTCCCGGTTGTAGGCGCGGAATCCCGACGTGGTGTCCTCGACCTGTGTCTGCGACGCGCGCCGCACCACCGCGCTGCCGATCCGCTGGAGCCGCTTCTTGATCGGCGAGAAGTGCTCGATGTTCTCGATGGGACGCGCCCCCACGACCATGTCCGCGTTGCCGGCGATGATCGGCGCGATCAGCTTGGGGATGTCGGCCGCGTTGTACTGGTTGTCGGCGTCCGTGTTGACGATGATGTCGGCGCCGAGCTTGAGGGAGGCGTCGAGGCCCGCCTGGAAGGCCGCGGCGAGCCCCTTGTTGTTCGTGAGACGGACGATGTGGTCCACGCCGTGCTCGCGCGCGACCTCCACCGTGCGGTCGGTGGAGCCGTCGTCGATGACGAGCCATTCGACCACGTCGACTCCCGGCACCTCCCGCGGAAGGTCGCCGAGCGTTGCGGGCAGCTGGGCCTCTTCGTCCCAGCAGGGAATCTGGATGATGAGCTTCATCGAGGAGGCCGAGTAACGCTAGCGAAAGAGGCGGCAGCGACGGGGAGGCGCCTTCTCTCATCCGCTCCCACTACTTTTGTGCGCGGTGTCCGCCGTCCAGGAGTCCCTGCCGCGCCGCACACGGCTCACAGAGCGCATCGACGCGCTCGCCACCCGCCGCAACGCCACGCGCGCTCTAGTGCTCGCGGCGCTGTTCGGCGTGGCGATCTTCCTGATCCGGCCCACGTTCCCGAACTACGACAGCTACTACGACCTGGTGTGGGGCAAGGCGCTGTCGCATGGTCACCTGCCTGACTACAACGTGCTGCGCTCGCCCACACCGCATCCGCTCGCGGAGGTGGTGGCCGCGTTCCTCACGCTGTTCGGGCCGGCAGCGGACCGCATCTTCGTGCTCATCACGATCGCCAGCTTCATCGGCCTGCTCGTGTGCGTGTTCCGCATCACGCAGCTCCTGCTCGGCACGCTGATCGCCGCGGTGGCCGTGGCGATCGTCCTCACCCGCACGGACCTCGACTTCTACGCGATGCGCGCCGTTGTGGACATCCCGTTCCTCCTGCTCGTGTTCTGGGCGGCGATGCTCGAGCTCGAACGCCCGCGGCGCGGGTTGCCCGTGCTCGTGCTGCTCGCGCTCGCCGGCCTGCTGCGACCGGAGGCGTGGGTGTTCGCGGGCGTCTACTGGCTGTGGCTCGCGCCCAAGCTCAATCGCCGCGAGCTGGTGCTCTACGCGGCGCTCGTGGCGGCGGCGCCCGTGCTGTGGGCCGCGTCGGACTGGATCATCACCGGGCACCCGCTCCACTCGCTCACCTCCACTCGCGACGTCGCGGGGCAGTTCGGGCGCCAGCGCAGCGTGCCGAAGGCAGTGTCGCTGATCCCGAACTACCTGGGGGCGAACGAGAAGATCGTGAACGTCTACGTGGGCGCCCTCGGCTGCCTGCTCGGCGTGTACATCCTGCGCCGCCGTGTGGCGCTGCCGGCGGCTTTGATGGCGATCGGGCTGATCCTCTTCCTGCTCATCGCCGCCGCCGGGCTCTCGGTGATTCCGCGCTACCTCGCGGTGCCTTCGATCGTGATGAACGTTGGTGTGGCGGTGGCGCTGCTCGGCTGGACTCTCGTTCGGGAGCCGCGCGCAAGACTCGTGGCAATCGGCATAGCGGTGCTGTCACTCGCCATCGTCGGCTGGCGTTCGAAGGACTGGTTCAACGACCTGCGCACGCTGCACGGCCAGACCCTTTTCGTGAAGCACCAGCACCAGGACCTGAAGGCGGTGCTCCAGAAGCCGAGCGTGGCGGCTCTCCTGGGCCGCTGCGGCCCGGTCACGGTGCCGACCCACTCGGCGATCCCGGTGATCGAGTACGAGACGGGCCTGTCGAAGAACGCGATCCAGGCGTCGATCGCGCAGAAGCGCCCGCCCGATCACGGCCTGCTCTTCATCGGCGCGAACTTCAACTTCGAGCCGGCTGCCCAGCGCGCCGTCACCGCGTCGAGCCAGGCCTCGGCGCGCCAGTGGTGGTCGAACTACCCGCTGAGCACGTTCAAGTTCATCGCCGCCACGCCGTACTGGCGTGTGTACGCGCGCTGCCCTGGCAGCTAGGCCGTCCGGCGGCGCAGCGTCGCCGCGCCGAGGGCGAGGGCGAGCACGGTCACCCCGGCGGTGATCAACACGTCTCGAACGCCCACCGCGCCGAGCGCACCGTCCACCGTCACGCGCTGCAGCGCCTCGAAGGCGTAGGTGAGGGGGAAGGCGTACGAGAGCGCGTTGAGCACGTCGGCCATGCGATCCCGGGCCACGAACAGCCCGCACAGGAGAAGCTGCGGGAACACGATGGCCGGCATGAACTGCGCGGCCTGGAACTCCGTGCGGGCGAAGGCGCTCACGAACAGCCCAAGCGACATCCCCAGCACGGCGTTCAGCACCGCGAGCGCCATCACCGCGGCTGTGGAGCCCGCCACATGAAGGTCGAGCAGGCCGAAGGCCACCGCGGAGGTCACGAGCGCCTGCACGGTCGCAACCAGCGCGAACGCGATGCCGTAGCCGAGCAGCAGGTCGAGCTTCGCGAGGGGCATGGTCATCAGCCGCTCGAGCGTGCCCGTGGTGCGCTCCCGCAGCATGGTGATCGAGGTGACCAGGAACATCGTGATGAAGGGGAAGAGGCCCACCAGCGGTCCGCCGATCCGCTGGAAGGCGAGCGGCACGTCCTCGAACGCGTACTTGAGCAGCACGATCAGCACGGGCGGCACGACCAGGAGCAGGGCGAGCGTGCGCGGATCGCGGCGGAGCTGGGTGAGCACGCGCGCCGCGGTGGCGCGTGTGGCGCGCGTGCTCACTGCGGCCGGCCCTCCTCGATCAGCGCGAGGAACGCGTCGTCCAGATCCTCCGTGCCCGTTCGCTCGAGCAGCTCGCGAGGGCCCTCTCGCGCGAGCAGGCGCCCGTCGCGCAGGAGCAGCAGGTCGTCGCAACGTGCCGCCTCGTCCATCACGTGGCTCGACACGAGCAGCGTGGTGCCGCGCGCCGCGAGCTCGTGGAACAGCTTCCACAGGTCCCGCCGCAGCACCGGGTCGAGGCCGACCGTGGGCTCGTCCAGCACGAGCAGCTCCGGCTGCCCGAGCAGCGCGCTCGCGAGCGACACGCGCGCCGCCTGCCCGCCCGACAGGTTCGCCACCGCGCGATCCGCCTCGTCGCCCAGGGCCACGGTCTCGATGGTCGCCTCCACGCTGCGCTGCTCCACGCCGAGTATCCGGCCGAAGTAGCGCAGGTTCTCGCGCACCGTGAGGTCCGCGTACACCGACGGCGCCTGGGTCACGTACCCAACGCGCGGCCGCAACGCCGGCGACCCAGCCGGCTCGCCGAAGATCGCCACGCTGCCGGACTCGACGATCTGCACGCCCACGATCGAGCGGATCAGCGTCGTCTTGCCCGAACCACTCGGCCCGAGCAGGCCCGTGACGGTGCCGCGGGCGACCGAGAACTCGAGCCCGTGAAGAACCGACTTGCCGCCGCGCCGCACCGAGAGCCGGGAGACCTCGACGGCGGGAAGGGACGGATCTGGGTGATCGGTCATCGGGCTTCGGCCAGGCTCACAGGAGAGTCCAAAGCGAGATGGTCCCAACTTGGGACGACTGCAAAAGGGAAACCCTGTGGCTTGCGGCCTCTGCCCTGTTCGCTACCTCTCCAACGCGGGCTCGAGCACGTCGCGCACGTAGCTCTCACGTACGGCGTTGGGCTGCCTCAGCATCCAGATCTCGGCGTGCAACGGGTCGTCACCCCGATCCACCACCTCGCGCACGTAGCTCTCCCGCACCTTGCGCGGCTGCGACAGCATCCACGCCTGCTCGCGCTCGCCTGCTGCCCGAGCGGCCGCCCTGGCAACCACGTTCGGCGCGAGCAACACCTTCCGCGCGAGCCCGTTCGGCTGCCTGCGCTTGCTCACTGGCAGCCGTTCAGCCGACGCAGCTCGAGCAGCGGCCCGGGCAGCCTGTAGGCACGGGGCACGAAGTTGTAGGAGAGGTCGAAGTTGAAGCGCACGGGCTTGGCCCCGAAGCGGTACGGGGAGAAGCGCGCGAGCAACCGTGACTGGCCGCCCAGCGCCCGGTAGTAGGCGCGCGCTCCCTTGAACCCGGCGTTGAGCCCGCGGTCGTGCTGGTAGCTCGCCACGAGCACGTAGCAGTAGCCCTGCCGGCGGTACTTGCCGAGCAGCGCGGGGGAGAGGTGCTTCTCGTACGCCTGCAGCGGCGGCTTGATGGGGTAGAGCCGGTAGGGCTGCTTGGGCTGGCCCACCTTCAGGAAGTCCGCCGGGAACACAGCCGGTTCCACCACGAGCCCCGAGCCCGCCGGCACGTTCTGCTCGATCCACTGGCGCGCCTGCGTGCGCGTGTCCGTGTGGGCGAGCACGCTGTCCACGCGCACGCTCGTCCACAGGCCCTGCATCGCGAGGAGCACCCCCGCGACCACCACCAGAGCGGCGCGCCGCCGGGACGCCCACACGGTGGGGAACGCGTCCACCGCGCGCACGGCGCCGTACGCCGCCAGGATCGCGATCGCCGGATAGGCGGGCATGTACCAGCGGCCGAAGTGACGCGCCTGGCCGCCGAGGAAGAGCCACAGGAGCACTGGGAAGACCACGAGCATCAGCCCGCGGACACTGGTGGAGCGCAGGGCCAGCACCGCGCCCGCGGCGGCCGCCACGAGCGGCACCCAGCCAAGTCCCCAGGTGAGCGTCCAGATGTAGTAGATCCAGCCCGGCTGGCTCGACTGGCCGATCTTCCCGGACGAACCGGCCGTCCCCGCCTGGCTCAACACCTGGTGCTTGAACAGCGAGAAGTCCACGAGCGCATAGGGGTTGAGCACGATCACGGCCACCACGAGCGCGGCCGCCGCCACCGCCGCGCCAACCACGAGCTGGCGGAGGGAGATGCGCTTCTCCACGAGCCGCGCGAGCCCCGCCACCGCCACCACGGCAACCATCGCGCCGGCCGTGTACTTCACGTCCACCGCCACGCCGATCGCGGCCCCAGCCAGCGCCCAATCCCATGTCCGAGCCCGCTCGTAGATGCCGAGGCAAGCCACGAGCGCGACCGTGAGCGGCACGAGCGTCACAGCATCGTTGAGCGCCTGCTTCGCGTAGAAGACGGGCAGGAACGCGCAGGCCATCAGCACCGCCGCGAGCAGGCCCACGCGGCGGTCGTAGAAGCGCTTGCCCGCCCAGTAGATGAGCCCGACGCTGAGCGTGCCGAGCAGCGCCACCACCACGCGCGCGGTGGTGAAGACGGCGGTGGGATCGTGATTGAACGAGTGCAGGAAGCCGCTCGAGCCGAACGGGAAGCCCGCGTGGAAGCGCAGCTTGAACACGGCGAACAGGAGGTACGTGAGCGCGGGCGGATTCTCGAAGTAGTGAGGGTTGAGGCTCCCGCCGATCATGTGGACCGCGTGCGGCACGAAGTGCTGCTCCTCGTCCACGCTGTAGACGAACGGCAGGCCGTGCCTGATCGACCACAGGCGCAGCACCAGCGCCGCGAGCAGTATCCAGCCGAGGGCCGCCCCGCCCGGCATGCGGAGCCAGCGCGGCTTGCGACGGGCGCTCACCTGCGGATTCCGGGCGCGTTGCCCGTCTTCGGCGTCCCGATCCCCACCGGGACTCCTCCGTACCCCTGCTTGCAGTTGTTCAGTCGATAGATCCAAATCTCAGGCCCCGGGCGGGCGAACGCCGTGGGGTAGTAGTTGTAGGACAGGTCGAAGTTGAACTTCACCGGCTTCGCCCCGCGCTTGTACGGGCTCACGTGGAGCAGCAGCTTGGACTGCCGCTTCAGCGCGTCGTAGTAGGCGAGGGCTGGCGCGAGCTGTGCATTTTCGACCCTGCCGCGGATGAGGCTCATGCTCATGACGAGGCAGAAGCCCGAACGACGATAGGTGTTGAGCGTCTGCGGCGTCAGCGTGCTGCCGTAGTCCTCGTGCGTGTCGTTTATGTCGCGGATGAAGCCGCGGATGAACTGGCGGCGCTTCCTGTTGATCCGCCCGGAGCTCTCCACGTAGTTGTAGAAACGCGGCGGCACGGCGGGCTCGATCACGATCCGCAGCCCCGTGCGGTAGTGCTTCACGAGCCACTGGCGTGCAAGCTCGCGCGTGTCCGTCCGGCCGAGGAGGCGAGCGGTGCGGACGTCGGCGAATATCGGCTGCGCGATCACGCCGAGGATCACCGCGGCGAGCGCGGCTGCGCGCACCAGGGGCCTGCCCGGCACGAGCCGCACGAGTGCCGCGATCGCTACTCCCGCCAGGAGCGCCAGAGCCGGGTAGGCCGGAAGCAGCCAGCGGCCGAAGAAGCGCACCTGGGTGCTCAGATAGATGAAGAGCGCGACTGGAACGACGGCCAGGAGCAGCGCGCGCATGAGCGACCGGCGCGCCTCCACCACCGCGCCCACCAGGGCCCCGATCGCCGCCGCCCAGCCGAAGCCCCAGGTGAGGCTGTCGAGGTAGTACGTCGGCCCGTTGTCGCCCTCCTGGCCGAGCTTCGCGAACTTGCCGGCGAGCTGCTGCTCGCCCTTCAGCTGGTGCCATGCGTCGGAGAAGTTGATGAACACGTATGGGTTGGTGATGAAGAAGACGCCGACGGCGCAGGCGAGCGCGATCAGGCCTTCCACGATCGCGCGCGGGTTTCGCCGCAGTCGTGCGATCGCAGCTATCGCCACCGGCACCAGCACGAGCCCGGCCGTGTACTTGAAGCCAAAGGCGAGCCCCGCCATCGCGCCGCCGAGCACGTAGTGCCTCCGCCGGCCGTCCTCGTAGATGCGCACCGAGGCGTAGAGCGCCAGCGCCACAGGCAGCAGGGCACCCACGTCCGTCACCGCCACGCGCGAGTACGCCACGGGCAGGAACGCGAATGAGAGCACGGCGGCGGCCGCGATCCCCTCGAGCGCGCCCCACAGGCGCCGGCCCACCCAGAACACCCCCACCACACCGAGCATGCAGAGCAGCGCGGCGAGCGTGCGGCTCGTGCGGTAGATCGGGGTCGGATTTTCCGAGTACTGCCGCACCGCATGCGAGTAGTGGCCGAACGGGATCACGTGCCCGATCCCGTACTGGAAGCGCAGCGCGAGGTGGACCAGGTACGTGTAAGCCGAGGGGTTCTGGTAGTAGCCGGGATCGGCGCTGCCGCCGAACATGCCGATCGCCCGGTTCGTGAAATGCGACCCCTCGTCGATGTTGTAGACGTAGGGCAGCCCGTAGGTGTTGTGGAGGACGCGCAGCACGAGCCCCACCGCCACGATCAGAAGAAGCGCGAGGTAGACCGGAGAGGCCGCGGCGCGCAGACGTCGCGTCACTGGCGGAAAGGTACTGCGCTTCCGCGCATACCATTGGCTGAGTGGCCAACCTCACCAGCACCTCCACCGACGATCTGCACATGATGCGCGCGGTCGAGCTCGCGGAGCGCGCACGTGGCCGCACCAGCCCCAATCCGCTCGTGGGCGCGGTGGTGGTGAAGGAGGGGCGGGTGATCGGCGAGGGCTGGCACCGGGCCGCGGGTGAGCCGCACGCCGAGCGCGAGGCGCTCGTCGCCTGCAGCGAGGATCCGGCTGGGGCGACGATGTACGTGTCGCTCGAGCCCTGCTGCCACCACGGCCGCACGCCCCCGTGCACCGACGCGATCGCGGCGGCGCGGATAGCGCGGGTTGTGGTGGGCTCCGACGATCCGAGCGAGCACGCCTCCGGCCGCGGGCTCGGCATCCTGCGCGACGAGGGCGTGAAGGTGGACCTTGCCCAGGGCGCACCGGCATACGCCGCGCGGCTGATCAACCAGCCGTTCCGCAAGCACGCGAAGACGGGCCGTCCGCACGTGCTCTTCAAGTCGGCGATGACGCTCGACGGAAAGGTCGCCACCTCGAGCGGCGACTCGCAGTGGATCTCGGGCGAGCAGAGCCGCGCGATGTCGCACCGCTGGCGCGCGGAGGTGGACGCGGTGGCGGTGGGAATCGGCACCGCGCTGGCGGACGATCCGCTGCTCACCGCGCGCATCGAGGGCGTGCACAGCCAGCCCGCGCGCGTGGTGTTCGACTCGGAGGCGCGCCTTCCGGCGAGCAGCCAGCTCGTCCGGACGGCGCGCGAGGTGCCGGTGTATCTCGTGTGCTCGCGAGGCGCTTCGCGGGCGGCCACCGATGCGCTCGAGGCTGCGGGAGTGGAGGTGATCGTCGCGCCCGGCGAGAACGAGAGCGCTCGCGTGCGCTCCGCTCTCTCGGAGCTCGGCGCGCGCGGCATCCAGTCGCTCCTGCTCGAGGGCGGCCCGCACCTCGCCGGCGCGTTTCTGGACGCCGGGGAGGTGGACGAGGTGCGCCTGTTTGTCGCTCCGATGCTCGTGGGCGGCCGCCACGCACGCGTGCCGCTTGAGGGCCAGGGGGTGGAGGCGATCGACGCCGCGCGGCGTGCGCTGTCGAGCGAGGTGGAACGCGTTCACGACGACGTGCTCATCCGCGCGCGCATGACGGAGTGGTGATGTTCACCGGCCTCGTACAGGACCTCGGCAGGGTGCGCGCGGTGGAGAACGAGCCGGGCGGCGCGCGCATCGAGATCGAGACCGCACTTGCGGGCGAGCTCTCGGAGGGCGACTCGATCGCTGTCAACGGCGTATGCCTCACGGCGGTCACGGTTTCGGACGGCGCCTTCCGCGCCGACGCGATGGCCGAGACTCTTCGCCGCTCATCGCTCGGGCCACTGGACGCCGGCAGCACGGTGAATCTCGAACTGCCGCTGCGTCCCCAGGACCGCCTCGGCGGCCACTTCGTGCAGGGTCACGTGGACGGCACCGGCACGGTGGAGGACGTGGCGGTGGAGGGCTTCTCGCACGTGGTCCGCATCGCGTGCGCGCCGGAGATCCTCCACTACATCGTTGAGAAGGGCTCAATCACGGTGGACGGCGTGTCGCTCACCGTCGCCGGCGTGGACGACGAAGGCTTTACGGTTTCTCTCATCCCAGAAACGCTCGAGAGAACGACCCTTGGCCAGGCAGCGCCGGGCCGCGTTGTGAATCTGGAGGTCGATGTGCTCGCCAAGTACGTGGAAAAGCTGACGCAGGGAGCCCGCTCATGAGCGGCCCGTTCGCCTCCATCGAGGAGGCCATCGAGGACATCCGCGAGGGCCGCATGGTGGTGGTCTGCGACGCGGAAGACCGCGAGAACGAGGGCGACCTCACGCTCGCCGCGCAGTTCGCCACGCCCGAGGCGATCAACTTCATGGCGAAGGAGGGCCGCGGGCTCATCTGCCTCGCGCTCACGCCCGAGCGTTGCGACGATCTGGGCCTCGACCTGATGGCGGCCAAGAACGAGTCGCCGTTCCAGACCGCCTTCACGGTGTCGGTGGAGGCTCGCGAAGGTGTGACCACGGGCATCTCCGCGCACGACCGAGCGCGCACGGTCCAGGTGGCGATCGACCCGCGCTCGAAGCCGCAGGACCTCGTCCAGCCGGGTCACATCTTCCCCCTGAAGGCGAAGGCCGGCGGGGTGCTCGAGCGCACCGGGCAGACCGAGGCGGCGGTGGACCTCGCTCGGCTCGCCGGGCTCACTCCGGCCGGCGTGATCTGCGAGATCATGAACGACGACGGCACGATGGCCCGCGTGCCGGACCTCGTCGACTACTGCGCCCGCCACAGCCTCAAGATGATCACGGTGGCGGACCTGATCGCGTACCGCCGCCGCCACGACAAGCTGATCGAGCGCGTGGTGTCCGCGCACATGCCCACCGATTACGGCGACTTCACGGTGATCGGATTCCGCTCGCTCGTCGATACGAAGCACCACGTGGCGATGGTCAAGGGCGAGGTCGACGGCAAGGAGGACGTGCTCGTGCGCGTGCACTCCGAGTGCCTCACGGGCGACGTGTTCCACTCGCAACGCTGCGACTGCGGGCAGCAACTCGAGACCGCTCTTCGTCAGATCGAAGCGGAGGGCGAGGGCGTGCTGCTCTACCTCGCTCAGGAGGGGCGCGGCATCGGCCTGCTCAACAAGCTGCGCGCGTACAAGCTGCAGGAGGAGGGACTCGACACAGTCGACGCCAACCTCGAGCTGGGCCTGCCGGCCGACCTGCGCGATTACGGCATCGGCGCCCAGATCCTGGTGGACCTGGGCCTGACCTCGATTCGCCTGCTCACCAACAATCCGAAGAAGATCGTGGGCCTCGAGGGCTACGGGCTGAAGGTCACGGACCAGATCCGGATCGAGCATCCGCCCACCCCGCACAACGCCGACTACCTGCGGACCAAGCGCGAGCGCATGGGTCACACCCTGCACCACCAGGGACTTCCGCTCGACGAGGAGATGCTGCAGAGCGAGCGCATCGCCGATCGCGAGAACGCCGAGGCGCCGGCCGAGCGGGAGCGGGAGCGTGGCTGACGCCCAGCGGTGGGCGATAGCAGCTGCGCGTTTCTACGAAGACCTGGCCGAGAAGCTCGTGGAGGGCGCGCGGCGGGTGTTCGAGGAGGCGGGCGGCGAGGTGGACGTGCACGACGTGCCGGGCGCGTTCGAGCTTCCGCTGGCGGCGAAGTACTGCGCGGAGTCAGGCCGCTATGCCGGCGTCGCGTGCCTTGGCGCGGTGATCCGCGGCGAGACCGACCACTACGACTACGTCTGCGATCAGGCGGCGAGCGGAATTGCCCGCGTGTCCCTCGACACGGGCGTGCCGTGCGCCTTCGGCGTGCTCACCGTGGACAGCATGGAGCAAGCGCTGGCGCGCGCCGGCGGTGGGAAGCGACACTCGGGCGAAGACGCCGCCAGGGCGGTGCTGGCCATGGCCGAGCTGCGGCGGCGGCTCCGGTGACCGGTGACTGGTGACTGGTGATCATCAACCTGTTCAGTGACACGCAGACGCGCCCCACCGAGGGGATGCGGAAGGCGATGTACGAGGCCGAGGTGGGAGATGAGCAGCGGCTCGCCGATCCCACCACCAACGCCCTGCAGGACCGGGTCGCGGAGCTGCTCGGTCACCAGGCGGGCCTGTTCCTGCCCACCGGGACGATGTGCAACGAGATCGCCTACCGCGTCCACATCGGGCCCGGCGGCGACGAGGTGATCCTCGATCGCACGGCGCATCCGATCCAGTTCGAGGCGGGAGGCCCGGCGTCGCTGTCCGGAGCGGTGATGAGCCCTCTGGATGGGGATGGCGGGATCTTCACGCCGGAGCAGCTCGAGGCCGCGATCCGTCCTCCCGGCGACCGCTACGCGCCGCGCTCGAAGCTCGTGTCCGTGGAGCAGACCACCAACATCGGCGGCGGTCGCGTGTGGCCGATCGAGACGATCCGCTCGGTGCTCGGCGTGGCCCGTGCGCACAACCTGAGCGTCCACATGGACGGCGCGCGGCTGATGAATGCGGTGGTGGCGTCCGGCGTGTCCGCGGCGGACTTCGCCTCCGGCTTCGACACCGCCTGGATCGACTTCACAAAGGGCCTCGGCGCTCCAATCGGCGCCGTGCTCGTGGGCTCGCGCGAGCTGATCGACGAGGCCTGGCGCTACAAGCAGATGTGGGGCGGCGCGATGCGCCAGTCCGGCGTGGTGGCGGCCGCGGGCCTGTACGCCCTCGACCACCACGTTGAGCGCCTCGCGGAGGACCACGAGAACGCTCGCGTGCTCGCGGAGGGTCTCGCGGAGATCGAGGGCGTGAGCATCGATCCCTCGACGGTGGAGACGAACATCGTGGTGTTCGCCGTGGAGGACGCGACGAAGACCGGCGAGGCCCTGCGAAGCGCCGGCGTGCAGGTCACGCGGCTGGACGACAGGCGCATCCGCGCCGTGACCCACCTGGACGTGGACCGCGCCGGGATCGAGCGCGCGCTCGAGGTCATGCGCGAGGTGATCTAAGACCACGCGCTTCACTTTTCCCTCGCCATGCAAGGAAAAAGTGAAGAGCGACGATCTGGACCCCCCTTGCTCTGCTCTGACTTCCGGCCAAACGGCTGAGCGGGCGGGTACTCTGCCCGCATGGCACCCATAACGATTGACGGAATCGAAGGTCTGAAGGAAATCGTCGGCCAGCAGATCGGGCCGAGCGACTGGCGGGAAGTCACCCAGGACATGATCAACACGTTCGCCGACGTGTCCGGGGACCACCAGTGGATCCACGTGGACATCGAGCGCGCGAAGAACGAGAGCCCATTCGGCGGCCCGATCGCGCACGGCAACCTCACGCTGTCGATCATCGACGGCTTCCGCGAGCAGCTCACCGAGGCAAAGGGCTTCAAGCTCGGCGTGAACTACGGATGGAACAAGGTGCGCTTCCCGGCGCCCGTCCCCGCCGGATCGAAGGTGCGCGCATACTCCGAGGTGCTGTCGGTCGACGACGTCGGCGGCGGCTGGTTCCAGGCGGTCACCAAGTTCACCGTGGAGATCGAGGGCGGCGAGAAGCCGGTCTGCGTGGCCGAGAGCGTGGCGCGCTTCCTCCCTTGAGCGACGGGCGCGTAGAGGCGATCTACATCGGGCCGGAGGAGTCCGGGCCGCTGCATGAGGTTTCCGAGGTGGCGGCGCACGCGGGTCACGGGCTCGAGGGCGATCGCAACTACAGGGAGAACCCGCCGCCCGGCGAGGAGGCCGGGCGCGACCTCACGCTGATCGAGGCCGAGGCGCTCGAGGCGCTCGCCGCCGAGCACGGGATCGAGCTCGGACCGGGGGAGAGCCGGCGCCAGATCCAGACACGCGGCATCCGGCTCAACCCGCTGGTGGGCAAGCGCTTCATGGTCGGCGAGGTGGAATGCGTGGGAGTGGAGCTGTGCGAGCCCTGCAACCACCTGCAGAAGCTCACGCAGCCGGGGGTGATCCGAGGACTCGCTCATCGCGGCGGGCTCCGCGCCGACATCCTGGGCGGCGGCACGATCCGCCCCGGCGACCCGGTCCGCGAGGTCACGGACCGTGCCGAAGCTACGGCTTCCTGACGGCGTAGAGCTCCACTGGGAGGAGCGCGGCGAGGGGCCGCTCGTGGTGGTCTCGGCGCCCTGCGTATCGCTCCCGGATTCGTTCTTCGCGCTCGCCGACGACCTGGTGCGCGATCACCGCGTGGTCTTCTACGACCCCCGCGGCACCGGTCGGTCCACTCGCACGGGGCCGTACGAGATCCTCACGGACGCCGCGGACCAGGCAGCGCTGCTCAGAGAGCTCGGCGAGCCCGCGGTGCTCATCGCCTTCGGCGATGCCCTTCACCGCGCCGTGGAAACCGCCGCGCTCGAGCCGGAGCTCGTGGCCGCGATCCTCAGCCCCGGCGCCGCGGCGTTCGGCAGGGGGCGCGACTACGCGGGCGTGGACGAGGGGCTTGCCTCCTCGCCCGCGGTGGTGGGGGCGCTGGTGCGGCTGTTCGAGACCGACTACCGGGCGGGGCTTCATGCGGCCGTGCAGGGCGGGAACCCGCAGTTCACGCCGGAGCAGGTGCAGCAACGGATCGACAGGGTGATCGAGTACGCGCCGCTCGAGGCCACCCTGGGCAGATTGCGCGGCTGGATCTCCCACAACTCGGTGGCTCCCGCGCGAGCTCTAGGGGACCGCCTCTGGATCCTGATCTACGACAGCAATCCCTGGTTTCCAGCGGAGCTCGAGCCGGCGCTTCGCCGGGACGTGCCGGAGGCGCACATGGTTCACGTGGAGAACGGCGCCGTCAGCCGGCCCGATCTCACGGCCGAGGTCGTGCGTCGAATCACGCGTTGCTAGCCTTCCCGCCCATGCCGAAGGTATGTCACGTGTGCAGTAAGGGTCCGGGGTTCGGCCACAGCCGCAGCCATTCGATGGTCGCAACCAAGCGCCGCTTCGATGCGAACCTTCAGAAGGTCCGGATCCTCGTGAACGGCGCGCCGCGCCGCGAATATGTCTGCACTCGCTGCCTGAAGGCCGGTAAGGTGACCAAGGCCGTTTAGCCGAGCGGTACGGACGGGCAGCCTGGCCCAGACGCAACCTGTCCGACATGGCGGTGTAAAACCTCGTCGTGCCCGACCCGAGTCTCGTTCGATTTCGTAGTGCTGTCGCGGCCGCTTACGCGGAGCTAGAGGCGCGCCGCCAGGAGGTCAACGACCTGAACGTCTTCCCCGTCGCGGACGGCGACACGGGGGACAACATGGCCATGACCATGCGCGCCGTGCTCGACGAGCTCGACCGCATGAACGGCGAGCCGATCGACGTGATCGGCCGCGAGGCGATCGTGCACGCCGTGGCGCGTGCGGCGCTGCTCGGCGCGCGCGGCAACAGCGGCGTGATCCTGTCGCAGATCGTCCGCGGGGCGGCGGAGGAGCTGTCCAGCCGCCCGGGCGAGCTGGTCGACCCGGTGCTGGTCTCGGCCGCCCTGGCGCGGGCCGCCGACGCCGCGTACGCCTCCGTGCGCGACCCCGCCGAGGGCACCATGATCACGGTCGTGCGCGAGATGGCGCACCGCGTCGCGACCGACCTCGCCCACATGGAACGCCCGCGGCTCGACCCCGGCGCCACCGACGAGGAGCAGAACGAGGTGCTGGCCGACGTGCTCGAGCGCGCGCTCGAGGCCGCGCAGGCCTCGGTCGAGCGCGGGCCCGAGCTGCTGCCCGTCCTGCGCGAGCACGGGGTGGTGGACGCCGGCGGGTACGGCGTGACGCTTCTGATAGCGGGCGTCGTCGCGGCGCTCCGGGGCGCACACGAGGAGCTCCCCGAGGTCGCCCACCACGTCGTCGGCATGCCCGTTCACGGCGCCGAGCACGAGGCGAGCGCCCACCGCTTCTGCACGAACTTCGTCGTCACCGGGGACGGGCTGGCGCCGGGCATGACCTGGATCGCGCCGCTCGAGGCGATCGGTGACTCGGTGCTGGTCGTGGGCGACGAGCGCACCCTGCGCGTGCACGTGCACACCGACCACCCC
>DASUWY010000012.1 GCA_036378175.1 Thermoleophilaceae bacterium | reverse complement strand
GCCCAGCGCCGATGCGGCGTGTAGAGCTCGGGCTTGCGGAACGGGAAGTCGGGCGGCACGACGATCAGCAGCCGCTCGCGGTCGCGCAGGGGCAGCCCCCCTTCGCGGTGCTCGAAGCCGCGGCAGCTCACCGACACCTCGAGCACGAGCGAGCGGTCTCGCTCTTTTGGCTCGTCGAAGGTGAGGAGCTCCAGCGCGTCGGGGTCGGCTGCGGCGACCGCGCGCGTCTGGCGCAGCGCCTGGCGCTGCCCTGACGACAGCGTCACGCGCGGCCGAAGCCGACCGGCGTGACCGCAGGCGCTGCCGCGCCGCGCGCGGCCTCGACCGCCCGGCTGAGGCTCGTGCTGCTCTCGGTCGCCTTGGTGTCGCTGTCGCGCAGCGTCAGGCCGCTGTCATCGATCTCGAAGACGATCGGCTCGGGCGAGGACTCGTTCGGGTGCTCGGCGGTACAGAGGAAGTGTCCGTCGTCGACCAGCTCGCGGTAGCGCTTGGCTGCCTTCGCGTGCGGCGGGTTGGCGCCCTTCTCGTCGCTGGCGGGGATCTTCGTTGCGCTGGCGATGATGTAGCCGCCCGCGTCCTTGGCCTTCTCGATCGCGTCGAGGATGTCGCGCTTGAGCGTCTCCTGCTCGTCGCCTTCCCCCATCCAGTACATCGCGGCCTTGGAGCAGTGGTGCGGCGCCAGGAACGCTCCCCAGGCGAGCTTGTCCTGCTTGGAGCGATCGAAGATTCGCTTGAGCGTCGGGTAGCTCAGATCGCCCAGCAGCAGCGCGCGCCCGTTGTTGTCCCCGTCGGTCAGGGTGATCTGCAACGCGAACGAGGTGTCGTTGCGCTCACCTTCGGTGTCGTCCTTGAACGGGGCGTGCACGAAGGCCGAGAAGCGCTCGGACTGATCCTCGCCGTCGATGTTGGTGAAGCTGCTGCCGGGGACCGTCACGGCGCCCTCGGGCAGGTCCTTGTAGATGTCGGAGTGCTCCTTGAGCACGTCGTGATAGCCGATGATCCGGATGCGGTCACCGGAGTCGACGACGCCCTGCTTCTTCATCAGCTTGATGCGCCGCTCGGCCTCTTTCTCGAAGGCCTTCGCGTCCTCGCACGGCTCGGCCGCATCGTCCTGCTTCTGCTCCCACAGGATCCGCGGCGTGAACCACAAGTCGCCGATCACGACGCGGTCCAGCAGGTCGGCGAACCCTTGCACGTGGTCCTTGTCGAGGTGGGTCGCTCCGAACGCCGCCAAGTACGGCTTGCCGTTCTTCTTCGGCAGCAACTCGACCAGGCGGTCCACAATCGGAAGCCGAGGATCATCGTCGTCCTCGGCGTCGTCGACGTGATGCACGTCGATCTGCACGACCGTGTCCTTGTTGACGACCACCGTCGTCGAATCGCCACAGCCGACCGGCCAGAACACGAAGCCGGGGTCGGGCAGCTTCAGCTTGCTCATGCGATGACCTCGATGTAGGAGACGTTGCAACGCGTAGAACTGATCATCGCGCCTACTCCGGACGGAATTCGTGGCCTCGCGACGGTGCGGGGCGCCTGCTCACAGTCGAGCGTGTCGCAGCGAGCACCCCCACTGCCCTACGCCGAGAGTCGTCTGGCATCTGGCGGTCCGCGTGCATCGGATGTGCAACGCGTTGACCCACGCGTTGACCCGAGACAGCCAAGTCTGATGTGCGAACACGCCGAAGCCCGGCTCCTCGGGTCGCAATTTCAGGTCCCTTGCGGGACTTTCGGGCTTTCCTCGTTACCGGGCTTCGGTATAGCGGGGGCGGGATTCGAACCCGCGACCTTCGGGTTATGAGCCCGACGAGCTACCTGACTGCTCCACCCCGCGTCGCGACCAACGAATGTAGCAACCTCGAAGAGGCTCCGTCAAGCCTTTGAAGCTGCCTTTGCAGCCTCCAAAACCTCTTCATTAGGCGGGTTGTCGCTCGCGTCGTCTGCCAGGTGGACGTAGGTGATCTTGTTGCCGGGCCGCACAACCATCACGCCGCCGAGCTGGGCCGGGTGGCCGATGATCCGGCCCTGCATCACGCCGTCGTTCTTGCTGGCGGCGGCGCCCTTTGCCACCACGCGCGGGCCGATCAGCTCGTTTGCGGTGCCGACCTTCGTCCCTGCCGCCTTGTAGGTGTCGCGCCCCTCGTCCACGTACATGGGGAGATCCACGTTCTGCGTCTCGCCAAAGTGCTGCGCATGCGCGGGCGTGCCCTGGCCGATCACCGCGAGGCGCACGCCCGCGGCGTCGAACTTCGAACGGTCGCGGTGCAACTGCACCGCGTGCGAGCGGCAGAACACTCAGCCGTAGTGGCGGAGCCAGACCAGCACGGCCGGCTGGTCGTCCCACAGCGAGCCGAGGCGGACGTCGCCTCCGTCGAGGTCCTTCACCACGAGGTCTGCGAGCGCGCTCGCGTCCTCCGGCGGGCGCGCCTCCTGACGCCTGAGCGATGCGCCGAAGAGCGGGGTCATGCGCGCAGCCTACAGGGGGGCTGGCTAGCTTTCGCCACCATGCCGTCCACCGCAATCGTCTGGTTCCGGCGCGACCTGCGCGTGCACGACCATCCGCCGCTCGCCGCGGCGCTCGCCGAGCACGACCTCGTGGTGCCTGTGTTCGTTCTCGACCGGCGGCTGCTCGAGGGCCGCTTCCGCTCGGCCGCGCGCACGGCATTTCTGCTCGGCTCGCTCGCCGACCTCGACGCGTCGCTGCGCGACCGGGACGGCGCGCTCGCCGTCCGCGACGGTCGGCCCGAAGAAGAGCTGAGGAAGCTCGCGCGGGACACGCGCGCAAGCGCCGTCTACTGGGCGGCCGACGTGTCGTCGTTCGCGCGCGCGAGAGACCGTGGAGTGCGCGCCGGGCTGGAGGCTGATGGCGTCGCCGTGAACGAAAGCGAGGGCAACTTCGCCATCGATCTCGCCGCCCTCAAGCCCTATCGCGTGTTCTCGCCCTACCACCGTGCATGGCTCGGGGTGGATCGCCGCCCGGTGCTGCGCGCCCCCGCGCGCGTGCCGATGCCGAGGCTCCGACGCGGGCGCCTCCCGAAGGCCCCCGCCGCCCTGCGCGAGCCGGGCGAGCGCGCGGCGCGCGGCGCATTGACCGCATGGCTGCGCACCGGCCTCGCCCGCTACGCACGCACCCACGACGATCTCGCAGAGCCCAGCTCCGGCCTCTCGCCGTACCTCCACCTCGGCTGTATCTCGGCACGCGAGGTCGAGACGAAGGTTGCCGCCCGGCGCGGCGAGGGCGCCGCCGCATTCCGCCGCCAACTCGCCTGGCGCGACTTCCACGCGCAGCTCCTTCTGCACAACCCGCAGGCGGCCCGCCTCGAGCTGCAGGAGCGCTACCGCTCGCTCGAGTGGGACAGCGACGCCGAGCTGTTCGACGCCTGGCGCGAGGGCCGCACCGGCTACCCGCTCGTGGATGCGGGGATGCGCCAGCTCCGTGCCAGCGGCTTCATGCACAACCGCGCGCGTCTCGTGGTGGGCTCGTTCCTCACGAAGGACCTCCACCTCGACTGGCGCGCGGGTGAGCGGCACTTCATGGAGCACCTGCTCGACGGGGACGAGGCGAACAACAACGGCAACTGGCAGTGGATCGCGTCCGTGGGCGCGGATCCCGCGCCGTACTTCCGGCGCATGCTCAACCCCACCGCGCAGCAGAAGCGGTACGACCCGCACGGCACCTACGTGCGCAGGTGGGTGCCGGAGCTCGGTCGCGTGCCGGACGAGCACCTCGCCGAGCCTTGGAAGATGACGGGCGACGAGCAGCGCGCCAGCGGCTGCGTGATCGGCCGCGACTATCCGGCGCCGATCGTGGACCACCGCGAGGAGAGGCAGCGCGCGATCGAGCGCTACAGGGCTGCCTCGTGAGGGTCGCGGTGGTCGATCTCGGCACGAACACCACGCGGCTGCTCGTGGCCGACGTTGTTGACGGGCGCGTGCGCGAGCTGGCCCGTCGCAACACGGTCACTCGCCTCGGCGAGGGAGTGGATGCCGACGGCCAGCTGCGCGACGGCGCGATGGAGCGCGTGTTCGCCGCCGTCGGGGAGTACAGGCAGGCCATCGACGATCTCGGCGCCGAGCGCACGGTGGCGGTGGCCACGAGCGCGGTGCGCGACGCCGGCAACGGCGAGCACTTCCGCGACGAGCTGCGCGAGCGCTTCGGCATCGATGCGCGCATCATCAGCGGCGACGAGGAGGCGCGCCTCACGTTCGCCGGCGCCACATTGGAACGGGCCGACGGAGGCGATCCCGTGCTGGTGCTCGACATCGGCGGCGGCAGCACCGAGTTCGTTGTGGGCCGCCCGGGCGAGGACCCCGCCTTCCACGTGTCGACCCAGGCGGGCTCCGTGCGCCAGACCGAGCGCCACATCGACGACGATCCTCCCCCGCGCGACCAGGTGGACGCGCTGGCAGATGACGTGCGCGGCATCATCGAGGCGCAGGTGCCGGCGGATGTCCGCGCTGGAGTACGGGACGGCGTGGCAGTGGCGGGAACGCCCACGTCACTCGCCGCGATCGATCAGCGGCTGGACCCCTACGACTCCAGCAAGGTGCACGGCTACCGGCTCGAGCTGGGCGCCTGCGAGCGGATGCTCGACATGCTCGCCTCGCTGCCGGAGCCAGAGCGGCGCGGCGTGGTTGGGCTCCATCCGGACAGGGCGCCGACCATCGTCGCGGGAGCCGTGATCCTCGTGGAGGCAATGAAGGCTTTCGAGCTCACCGAGATCGAAGTCGGGGAGCACGACATCCTCTATGGAGCGGCGCTCCAGAGCGCCTCTTAGTTGGACGAACCGGAGTACCGATCAGCGGATGTTCTAGCTTGCCTTAACTACCCCGCTGTGGTTATACTCAGCGTCGCCGGGTCGGGTCAGCGTGCCTTCGCGCACTGACCGTAAGATTCGGCACATAGGTTCGGGCGAAGCCGCATCGTATCGGCGCCTCCCGCCGCTCGAACCGCTGAGGCCCTTTCATGGCACGTACCCCTGCCCGTCCTGATGGGGCCACTTGAACCGCCGGCTCTTTCGAGCCGGCGGTTCTCTTTCTGTCGCCCTGGGGAGGCTGTGATGGGGCGACGTCTTACGTGCGGAGGTTGTCGTGCGGCACGTCGCGCTCCTCGTAGTAGATCCCTACAGCCGGGACGAGGAGGATCGCCAGCGCGCCGATCATGAGCACGATCGCCAGTGCGAAGCCATAGTCGACGAAGACCCAGCTCACCACCGCGAGGATCATGACGACGGTCACGATGAAGGCCACGTCGCGTACGAGGTGGGAGGCGCGGTGGGTCATGGTTCGCTCCTTCTTCGCTTTCGTCTGATTGTCGGCACGTCAAGCCGGGCCGACATCGGCAGAACGAGGCAGCGAGATGGGGCGAACTACTGGTTGAGCCTCTGGCCCATGACCTCTCGCCGCTAGGCGAGATTGGCCTTGCGCGGATATGCCACCGACGGGTCGGTGAGCACATTCACGAGCGCCGGCTTGCCGGACGCGAAAGCGCGCTCGAGCGCGGGCACGAGCTCATCGGGCTCGCGCACGAGCTCGCCGTGGCCGCCGAGGTCCTCGACGATCTTGTCGTAGCGAAGCTCGGGCTGGAGCTCGGCCGCGACAGAGTAGCCGTAGAGGAACTCCATCGGGTGCTTCTCGAGCCCCCAGATGCCGTTGTTGCCCATCACCGCGACCACGGGCAGGTTGTGGCGAACCATGGTGTCGAACTCGAGTCCCGAGAAGCCAAACGCGCCGTCGCCGAGCAGCAGCAGCGTGCGGCGGTCCGGCCGCGCGACCGCGGCTGCGATCGCGTAGCCGGGCCCTGAGCCGAGGCAGCCGTACGGGCCCGGATCCATCCAGCAGCCGGGCTCGTAGGTCTCGATCACGCGTCCGGCGTACGAGACGAAGTCCCCGCCGTCGCCGATCACGATCGTGTCACGGTCGATCACCCGCTGGAGCTCGTGGTAGACGCGCATCGGATGCAGGGGCGAGCGCGAGTCATTCAGCTCCTCCTGCTCGGCCGCGCGCTTCTCGTTCTCGTTCTCGCGCAGCGTGCGCAGCCATTCCGACCGATCGGGGCCGCCCGCGGCCTCCGAGCGCAGCGCCTCGATCGTCGCGGCAATGCCGCCGTAGAGCTCCGCCGCGGGCTCGCGCGGGTGCGGGTTGGCCGGTGGCGCCGAGCCGATCGCCACGATCTTCGTCTCCTCGCCGAACGAGCCGCCGAAGCCGAGCCGGAAGTCCATCGGCACGCCTATCACGAGCGCCACGTCTGCGCCCTTCAAAGCCGTGCCGCGCGCGCGCGAGAAGAAGCAGTCGTGGTCCGCCGGCACGCAGCCCCGGGCGAGCCCGTTGAGGAACACCGGGATGCGCAGCTCCTCGCACAGCCGTTGCAGCGCCTCCTCGCCGTGGCCCCAATAGAGGCCCGTGCCGGCCATGATCGCCGGCCGCTCGGCGCCGCGAAGCAGCTCTGCCGCCTGGGCGACGTCGGGTGCGGCGGGCAGCGACGCGGGATCAGGCAGCTCGAGCCGGCCGTCGCCCGCGGCATCGGCCTCCATGAACACGTGGTCGAGCGGGAAGTCCACGAACGTGGGGCCTCCCGGCGGCTCGAGGCAGCTCACGAGCGCCTCGTTCACGAGCCGCCCGATCTCGCCGGTGGCCGATGCCGTAACCGCGCTCTTCGTCACCGGCGCGACGAACGGCACGTGGTCGATCTCCTGAAGCGAGCCCTGCCCCCATCGCATCGCCGGAGCGCGTCCGCCCAGCACCACCATCGGCGAGCTGTTCATCAGCGCGCTCGCCATCGCGCTCATGCCGTTGGTCACGCCCGGGCCGGCGGTGAGCGCGCACACCCCCGGCGTGCGCGTGGCCTTCGCCCAGCCCTCGGCAGCGAACGCCGCCGCCTGCTCATGGCGGACGTCCACGAGGTCGATTCCCTCCTCGCGACAGCCGTCGTAGATCGAGAAGAGATGACCGCCCGAGAGCGTGAAAAGCTTGCTCACGCCGGCGGCCGCAAGCCGCTGCGCGACGATCCGCCCTCCGTGGACCTGCGTGCCCTCCCGTGCCTGTGGCTCAGCTGACATCGAGCCCGCGGGAGGCTACCCGAACGCCGCTCGCGGAGGTATAACCCCGCGCGCATGTCTGCTGACCTGGCCGGCGACTTCGGGGGGACCTTTCCCTACGAGGCCCGATATCTCGATCTCGACGATCTGCGGATCCACTATGTGGACGAGGGCCCTCGGGACGCCGCGCCGATCCTGATGCTCCACGGCAATCCCACCTGGAGCTACATGTATCGCAGACCGATCCGCTCGCTGGCGGAGCGCGGGCACCGCTGCATCGCGTTCGACCACATGGGCTTCGGGCGCTCGAGCAAGCCGCCTGAGCCGCGCCGCTACATCCTCTCCACGCACGTGCAGAACGCGATCGCGGTGCTCGACCAGCTCGACCTGAACGACGTCACGCTCGTCTGCCACGACTGGGGTGGCCCGATCGGGCTGGCCGCCGCGCTGGAGCGGCCGGGCCGCGTGAGCCGGGTGGTGGCCATGAACACATGGGCGTGGGAGCTGCCCAGCTTCCTGCCGAGCTTCCTGCGCCAGTTCCGCAGCGAAGGCCTGGGCGAGATCCTCGCGCTCGCCTCGAACGCCGTCGTGGAGTCGATCCCCGGCGGCATGGTGTCCCGCAACCACGATCCGGTGATGATGAGCGCGTACCGCGCGCCGCACCCCGATTACTGGTCGCGCCTCGGCACGCTCGCGTTCATCCGTGACATCCCGCTCACCGAGAACGACGTGAGCGCGCCGCTGATGGGCCACATCCACGAGTCGCTCTCGGAGCTGAACGTCCCGCTGCTGCTCATCTGGGGGATGCGCGACCGCGTGTTCGTCCCCGCCTTCCTCGACCAGTGGCAGGCGATCTTCCCCGACGCTCACAAGATCGAGCTGCAGGCGGGGCACTACCTCGTGGAGGACGCGCCCGACCAGGTGGCGGACGCGATCCACGAGTTCGTCTCGGGGGAGTAGGTGGGAGCCATCCCCCTATTGCTGCTGTAAACGCGACGAAGCTGGAGAAGCGCCTGCGGACGAGCGCCCTCCTACTCCCACTCCCTACTCGCGCGATCAGTGCGCCAAGCCCGCCGTGGGCCGCGCCGCCGGCGCTCGCCTGAACTCCGAGTAGTCCTCTGGAGCCGTCTCGTCGGGCGCGGTGTCGCGCGCGCCCACCGCACGGAACACGACCGTGAGAACCGCCGACACGATGAGGTTCGCCACCAGTGCGAACACCGCCTCGTAGGCGGAGAAGTGCCAGCCGAACAGGTTCAGGTTGTAGACGGACGTCTTGAACGACGAGTCCTGCGCCATCCAGGTGCCCCAACCCATGCCCACGGCCCAGCCCGCAAGCAGCGCCCAGCGGTGGAACCAGCGCGTGTAGAGGCCGATCACAACGGCCGGCAGCGTCTGCAGGATCCACACGCCGCCGAGCAGCTGGAGGTCGATCGCGTACTTGTTCGGCAGGAGCACGATGAAGAGCAGCGCTCCGATCTTCACCACGAGCGACACGATCTTCGCGGTGGTGGCCTCCTCCTGCGCGGTGGCGTTCCTGTGCACGAACTCCTTCCAGATGTTGCGCGTGAAGAGGTTCGCGGCGGCGATCGACATGATCGCGGCGGGCACGAGCGCACCGATCGCGATCGCCGAGAACGCCACGCCGGTGAACCAGCTCGGGAAGAAGTGCACGAACAGATCGGGCACCGCGTAGTTGGGGTTGGACGGCTTGATGCCCGCCGCGATGGTCATATAGCCGAGCAGCGCGATCAGGCCGAGCAGGAACGTGTACGCGGGCAGCACCACCGAGTTGCGCCGCACCACCTGGGCGCTCTTCGAGCTGAGCACGCCGGTCACCGCGTGCGGGTAGAGGAAGAGCGCGAGCGCCGAACCGAGCGCGAGCGTGGCGTAGGCCTGCTGCGCCGCCGGCGTCGTGGGCAGGAACGCGCCGGGCTTCCCCGTGGGCGTGGTGTGGGTGGGGAGCGCCTTCTCCGCCGCGTTGAAGATGTGGCCGAATCCGCCGACCTTCGACGGGATGTAGATCACCGCGACGATGATCGTCACGTAGATCAGCGTGTCCTTCACGAGGGCGATCAGGGCCGGCGCGCGCAGGCCGCTCGAATAGGTGTAGGCGGCGAGCACCGCGAAGGCGATGATCAGCGGCCAGTCGCCATGCACGCCCATCGCGCCGAGCACCACCTGGATGCCCACGAGCTGCAGGGCGATGTAGGGCATCGTGGCGAGAATGCCGGTGAAGGCGGTGGCCGTGGCGAGGCCGCGCGAGCCATAGCGGCCGCGCACGAAGTCGGCCGGCGTGACGTAGCGGTGTCGGTGGGCGACGGCCCACAGCCGCGGCATCACCACGAACACGAACGGAAACATGATGATCGTGTACGGCAGCGCGAAGAAGCCGGCCGCGCCCGATCCGTATACGAGCGCCGGCACCGCGATGAAGGTGTAGGCGGTGTAGAGGTCGCCACCGAGGAGGAACCAGGTGACCACGCTGCCGAAGCGCCGCCCGGCTAGCCCCCACTCGTCGAGCACGGAGAGGTCGCCGCGGCGCCAGCGGGCCGCGATGAAGCCCATGAACGCGACTGCGCCGAACAGGACGACGAAGATCGTCAGGGCGACTGCATCGGTGTTGTGCGGGACCGTCATGCGCGGTCCTCCCGGTCACTCTCAGGAGCGCGCGTGAGCACGTACACGAGGCCCGTGATCAGCGCCGCCCCGATCACCCAGGCGAACTGGTACCAGTAGAAGAACGGGAAGCCGAAGAGCTCGGGCGACCTGGTGGCGTACCAGCCTGGGAACAGCAGGCCGATGAAGGGCGCGAGCAGCAAGAGGTACCAACCCCTGCGCCGCGCGTGGTTGGACTCGTTCACGATTCCCCCTCCTCCCCGTTGGGGTTCTCTAGGCGGGCCCCTACCCGGGTCGGCGCATCAGCTAACTCAGCATGCGGCTGCCCACGCGCCGCTGCGGGGATCGCTCGCGGCGAACGGGGTGCCGGTTCGCGAGTCGATCCCGCCGGCCACCGCCGAGCCGAACGCGGGGGCGCCGGGCGGCATTGGCAGGAGCTCGTGCCCGCGCTTCTCGAGCTCGCTTATGAGCCCGGGGTCGTAGTCCGACTCGATCCCGAGCCGGCCCTCGCTCGAGCGCCAGCGCGGCCGGTCGAGCGCGCGTGGAAGGTTCGCGCCATCGGTGGCGATCGCGTCGATCACCTGGGCGAGCGTCTGCACCTGGCCATCGGCGCCCGGTGTGCAGAGCGCGAAGGCCCTCCGCCCATCGGACACGAGTGCCGGCGACAGCGTGTGCACGGGACGCCTGCCGGCAGCGGGGGCGTTCGGCGAGTCCGGATCGGCCGGGCAAGCGGCCAGGCGATCGTTCAGGAGGAAGCCACAGTCGGGCACGAGCACGCCGCAGCCGAACAGGTCGTAGACGCTCACGAGCATCGACACCACCTGGCCGTCGGCGCCGGCCGCGGCCACGGCGGTGGTGTGAAGGCCGCCGCGCGGCCCGCCGAGCCGCTGAGCGGGCCGGCTCGGGTCAATGACGAGGGGCTCGCTCAATACACGCTCGCCGGCTCCCTCCGCCGCGAGCTCGTGCTTGTGTGCGAACGCCGCCTCCACGGCCTCCACGAGCACGTGGGCACGATCCGCCGGGGACGACACGCCGCTTCGCTCGAGCGCCTGGAGCACCATCAGCGCGAGCACCGCCTGCGACACGGGCGGCTGCACGGCCACCTCGAAGCCGCGGTAGGAGCCGGCGAGCGGCGAGCGCACCACGCTCGCGTGCTCGGCGAGGTCGGCCGCCGCGAGCGAGCCGCCGGCCGCGCCCACCGCGCGCTCGAGCGCCCGGGCGCAGTGCCCCTCGTAGAACGCGCGCGCCCCATGCCGCCCGATTCGCTGGAGCAGGCCGGCCAGCGCCGGCTGGCGCACGAGCGAACCCGGCCGCAGGCCGGGGTCGAGGAACACCCAGCCCGGCGCGCCGCGTTCGAGCAGCGGGCGCTCCTCCTCGATCATGCGCAGGAGGCCGCCGCCGATGGGGAACCCGCCCCCCGCGAGGCCGATCGCCGGCATCAGCACCTGCTCGAGCGGCAGGTTTGCGAAGCGCGAGTGCGCGTCGCACAGAGCGGCCACGGCCCCGGGAACGGCCGCCATGGCGGCACCCTCGGGCGATAGCGGCGGCGCCACGGCCGCTCCGGCAGCGCCGCTGCCGTTCACCGCGGTGATCTCTCCGGAGGCCGAGCGGATGAGCATGAAAGCGTCACCCCCCAGGCCGCACGCCTCGGGCATCAGCACCATCAGGGCGGCCGCCGTGGCGAGAGCAGCATCAACAGCTCCCCCGCCGGCCCGGAAGATCTCGACTCCCACCGACGCCGCGAGGGGGTGCCCGCACGCAACCGTGCCGAGCGCACCACGCACCAGCGGCCGCCGCAGCCGAGTCGCCCCCCGATAGCTCACGGCCGGAAAGCTACGTGACGGGCTACCGCAGCGAAAAACTGACCGTGTTCTGCCGGCTGACCGCGGTCTCCGCCGCGCCGCCCCTCTGCACCGCCCGGCTGAGCACGCGCCAGCTGCCGCGGCCGCGCACCTTCACGCGGAGCGACCAGTGCTCGGTGCCCTTCGCCGTCATGTAGCGCGGCTTCGAGCAAGTCGCAGCCCCACCCAAGCGGCCCTTCGAATTGAGCCAGCGGCAGCGTGATCCCGCCTTGCGGGCGAGCGCGACCCGCACCGAGCTCACGCCGAGCGTGTCACCCGCGGCGGTGCCCGTCACCACCTTGAACACTCCGCGCGCGCGGTAGTGCCCGCGGTTGCGCGGGGTGGAGATGCGGCTGCGCGGATCGGCGCAGCCATCGTGATTTAGGTCCGGCCCGCGGTGGGTGAGCGGACAGCGATCCTGCGCGTTCGGCACGCCGTCGCCGTCGATGTCCGGGTCGCACGCGTCGCCGACGCCGTCGTGATCGGTGTCGAGCTGGTCGGGATTGGCCACTCCCCTGCAGTTGTCGAAGTCGTCGATCACCCCGTCACGGTCGGCGTCGTCGTAATGGAGACGGACGATGCGGCCGTTGCCGGTGTCCGAGACGTACATCCAGCCGCCCGGTCCGAGCGTCACCCCTGTGGGATGCGAGAACTGGCCGGGGCCGGAGCCGTCGGCGCCGAAGGCGTCCACGAACGGGCTGCCCTGGTCCACCGAGCCGAACACCTGCAGGCGCGAGTTGCCGGAGTCCACCACCACGAGCCTGCCGGCCGGGTCCTCCAGCAGGTCCTTCGGATTCACGAGCTGGCCCGCGCCGCCACCGGGTCCCGCGCCCACGCCCGTCACCAGCGCCCCGGGGAGCGTGTACACGCGGATGGCGGCGTCGGTATCCGAGTCGTTACTGACGATGATCCTCCCGGCGGCGTCCATCGCGATGCCTTCCGGATTGCTGAAGATGGGCGGGTTGGCCACGCCGAAGGCGGACACCGGCACCTGCGTGTTGCCCGTGGCGGGCTTGAACCACTGCACGCGCTGGTTGTCGCGCTCGGTGACGTAGACGATCCCGGACTTGTCCACCACCAGCTGGCGCGGGTTCATCATCTGGCCGAGGCCCTGCCCGGTGCCGCCCCACTCGCGCTGCACGGCCATCCCGGAGGCGAAGTCCTGGAACATCGAGATCGCGTTGCGTCCCGGATCGCTCACATAGATGTTGAAGCGGCCGTCCACGAACACGTTCTCCGGGTTGCGCAGCACGCCCCCGCCGACCGTGCCGAGGTAGCGGTTGCCGTTCTCGGCGTTGTCGTAGATCTCCACGTCGCCCGCCGTCGGGTCCGCCACATAGACGCGGCCCGCGGCGTCCGTGGCCACCCCCTGAGCATTGGCGAACTTGCCGCCCGGCTGCGCCCCGGAGCCGAACGCGCCGTCGAACGTCATCAGCTGCGCGTGCGCGGCCGCCGGCAACCCGAGGACGCACGCGAAAGCGGCTGCGGCGATGGCTGCCCAGCGGCGGGTGCGTTTGGAAGCGTGCGAATCCATCGGGCGAATGCGAGGCGCCGTCCCGCAAACAAGCGAGCGGCCGCATGGTTGCGGTACCCCGCAGCGCAGATTAGACGCTGCGGTGGTCGCCGTCAGAGGTCGATCGGAGCGGCCAGCCGCTCGCCCTGGAGCACGGGCAGCTGCGTGGTGGTGCCGGGCGGCGACGCCACGGTCACCACCGTGTCGGAGGTGTCCATCCGCACTCGAAGCACTCCCGCGCCGAATTCGCCGGCGGTGGTGCGCAGAGCGGCCAGCGCCTCGTCGATGCGGCCCTCGCTCACGCCGCAGTCCTCGAGGAAGCGGCGGGCATGCGGCCCGTCCACCTCGGACTTCTGCAGCTCGAGCTCCTCGAGGCGCATGGCCGGCACGGCGCGCTTTGTCTCCACGCTCACCACGCACACCGCCATGTCGTCGCTCGACTGGTCGATCTCCTTCGACACCCGCTGCAGCACGTCGAGCGCACGCGGCTGCGGCCGCAGCTCGTCTAGCACCGAGGTGAGCCGGTCGCGCCCGAACATCTCCCCGTTCTTGCGGGCCTCCACCACGCCGTCGGTGAAGAGGCAGAGGTCCGTGCCGCGGGGAAGCGTGACAGTGGTCTGGCGGATGCCGGTGCGCGTGTTCACGCCGATGGGCGGCGCCGAGCAGGCGGTGACGGGCTCGAACCTGCCGGCCCCGAGCGCGATCGGCGGCGGGTGGCCGGCGGTGGAGTAGGTGAGCGTGCCGGCCTCGGAGTCATAGACCGCGAGCACGACCGTGGCGAAGTCGCCGCCGAGATCGTCCTCGAGCGTCTGCCCGGCCACGCCGATGGCCGCGCGCGGCTCGAGCCCGGCGTCGAGGTAGGCGCGCAGCGTGTAGCGCAGCAGGCTCGTGTGCTCGAGCGCCCGCTTGCCGTGCCCGGAGATGTCGCCGATGAGGATGCCCACACGGTCCTCGCGCAGCTGGAACACGTCATAGAAGTCGCCGCCCGCCGCCGGTCCCTCCGCGGGTGAGTAGGCCACGGACAGGGCCAGGCCGCCGAGCCGCTCGGGCACGTCCGGCAGGAGCGCGGCCTGGAGCACGCCAACCTCCTCCACCAGCTCGTCGCGCAGGCGCGCGAGCTTACGCGCGCGACGGGTGTGGAAGAACGAGTTGGCGCCGAGCGCGACGATCGCGAGAGCCAGGGCCACGAGCAGCGGCTTGAGCCAGCCGGGAAGCGTGTGAACGATGTCGTGGACCGTCCGCGTGAGCACCGAGTCGTTGTGCTTGTGGCCGGCGGGGGCCGTAGCCGCATCCCTCGTGGCGCGGGTGTCGGCGGCCGCCAGGATGCCTGCCGCGCTGGTGCCGCCTCCTGCGCCGCTCCCGTTCGGGCCCGCCGCGGCGCCGCCACCGCTCTCCCCGGACGGGGACGAGTTGCTCTTCGCCTTGCTCGAGCCGCCCCTCGAGGGCGAGGAGGTGTTGCCGCCGCTGGAGAAGTTGATGCCGCCGGTGGAAGCCACGTGACCGCCCGAGCCGCTGCTGCCACTTCCCGAGCCGCCGCTGCCCGACCCGCCGCTTCCCGGGTTGCCGCCACCGCCGCCGGAGCCGCCACCGGTCGGCAGGTTGTTCACAGTCTGCGCCACCTGGTTCACGGTGTTGTTCACCGTGGTGCCGACCGTGTTCACCACCTGCTGCACCGGGTTGCCCGGCGGCAGGATCGGCACGGTCGGAGTGGGCACGCTCGCCGTCGGAACCGTCACGGCGGGGGCGGCGCCGCCGAGCAAGCCACTGCCACTCCCGCTGCTGGTGTCGGACAGTGCGAACGCAGGCACAATCGCCGCGCCGAGAAGCGCGAACGCGACCGCTGTCGCTAGCCGGCGACGGATCCCCATGTTCTGTTCATCGGCCACTGCGCGTCCCGCTCTTAGCCCCTGTCCGAGTTTGGACCATTTCGGCGGCCACGTCCACCACTGCGTAGATACGCACGGGATCGCGGCGCCCCTTGAGCGGGATCGCGCCGCGTTCCTCGAGCGGAGGGGCCGAGTCCGACAGAAGCGCCTGCGTGGCTTCGGTGACGAGGACGGTGTCGCCGGTCACGCGTGTGACCTCCTCCACCCGCGCCGCCACGTTCACCGGATCGCCGATCACTGTGAAGTCGAGCTTGCCGCCGCCGCCCACAGTGCCGGCCAGCACCGGACCTGAGCTCACCCCCACCCCGATCCGCAGCCGGTCGCCGAAGCGCTCGGCCACGGCACCCGCCATCTCGGCAGCGGCCGCCACGGCGTGGTCCGCGTGGTCCGGCAGCCGGGCGGGCGCGCCGAACACGGCGAGCAGGCCGTCGCCCACGAACTTGTTGGCGTGGCCGCCGTGACGGGTCACGATCGGCACCACGAGCTCCAGGAAGTCGTTCACGTAGGCCACCGCCTCACGGGCCGAGGCGTGCTCGGCAAAGGTGGTGAAGCCGCGGATGTCGACGAAGACGATCGTCACCTCCGTCTCCTCGCCGTCGATGCGCGTGCCCTCGTCGAGCACGCGACGGGCCACCTGCGGATCCACGTAGCTCGCGAATGCCTCGTGCAGCGCCTCGCGCTCGCTCAGCCCGCGCATCATCTGGTTGAACGACTGCGCGAGCGTGCCCAGCTCGTCTCCCGAGATCACGGGCACGCGCACCGAGTAGTCGCCGGCCTTCACGCGCTCGGTGGCCTCGATCAGGTCGCGCACGGGCCGCAGCACCGAGCGCGCCATGAGCACGGTCAGCTCCAGCGAGATCGTGAACGCCACCACCACCGCCACCACCACGCTCAGCCCGAGCCCGGCGATCGTCGCGCGGTCGCCCGCCGATAGCCCGCTCACCACCACCCCGGTCACCACGTTGATGAGCGGCACCGAGCCGAGCAGCTTCCAGCGGAGCGGCACGCCCACGCTTCCCGGCGCGTGCGCCTCCGGCAGGCTGTCCGCCAGCTCGCACACCACCGGCCGCAGCGCGATCTCGCCGGCGAAGAAGTGGAGGATCGCCGAATAGGCGATCGCCACGAGTGCGCCGAGCAGCAGGAAGATGAAGCTGTAGACGGGGAGACCGAGCTCGGCCGTGGCGAAGGCGGAGACGGGAATCGCAACGAGCAGGATCCCGCGCTTGTCCCCCTGCCGCACCACCTGGAACGGCAGTCCCACGGCCGCTCGCCACACCTCCGTCACGTCCACACCCTCGCGCTCGCCGGCCATCCAGTGACGCAGGCGGCGCGCGTCCTCGCGCAGCGTCCACATGCCCAGGGCGAGCGCCACCAGGATGCACAGATCGGACACGATCATGATGCGCAGGAACTGGGCGTCCGACATGTGGATGTACAGCCGCAGGATCCCGAGCGTGCCTAGCGAGATCACTCCCGCGGACAGGAAGTCGATCACCCCGATCACGTCGAGGTACCGCCGACCCGTGCGCCGGTACAGCCACTCGTAGGCGCGCTCCACGGCTGAATTGTCCCCTATTCGGGTTCTGGCGGCGGCGCTAGGGCTGGGCCGGCTTGCTGCCGTCGTACGGACCGGGCGGCGGCTTCACGGGCGCCACGCCCGCCTGCAGGTTCGGGAACTGCTTGTTGTCGAAGAGGAGAGGCGGCTGCACGTAGCAGGGCGGCTCCTTCGCGTTCGGATCCGGGTTCTTCTGCTCGCCGCCGGTCTTCGAGTTCGCGCAGCTGAAGCTCTCGATCACGCCGAACTTCGTCGCGCGCGTGTAGGCGTTCGGCGCGATGTACGCGTTGCCGCGGTCATAGGTGGGGATCGTGGTCTTCAGCCCCACCGAGCGGTCGTCGATCACGCCGAACTGGCTGAGGGTCGGCATCTGCACGCCGTTCTCCGGCGGGCTCACGCCCTTGTACAGCGTGGCGGCGCCGCCGATCGAGAGGAAGTCCGCCAGCACCGCTTGGTAGTAGTTGGCGAACGAGAGGATCGGGTTGAACTCCGGGAAGAACGTGTGCAGCCCGTCCATCAGCGGCGACGCGCCCTTGAGGAAGCGCACGCCGTTCGGCAGGTTCGGCTTGGCCGCGCTGATGAGGGGCGGCAGCTTGTTCTTGAAGAAGGTGGTGAGCTGAGGCGCGAGCGCCGAGAGGTCCCTCACCGTGGGCTGCAGGCGGTCGGCCACCGGCTTCAGGTCGTTCACGAGCGGATGCGTGTTCTGAGCGAACGTCTGCAGCCGCGCCAGCGTGGCCTTCGACTCGTCCTCGAACGTGGGGAGGATGAAGAACACCTGCGCCAGCGCCTTGTCGCGCGCCTGGGTGGCGGAGAACACGTTGTTGGAGTTGACGATCAGCTGGCGCAGCACGCCCTGGCGCTGGGTGAGCGCGTGGAAGACCACGCCCGTGTTCTTCACCAGGTTGTGCAGGTCCGCGCCCTGGCGGTCGAGCACGCCCAGCACTCCGGCACCGTCCTCGGCGAAGCCCTGGAGGTTCCCGAGAGCGTCGTTCAGGTCCTGGCTGCGGCCGTTGATCGTCTGCGCCGACTGCTGCACCCACTGGCGGAACGCCTGGCGCGTGGGCGCGTCGAAGGACCTGAAGATCTCGTCGAGCTGGACGGTGGGCTCCACCTGCGTGTTCGCGAGCGTGGCGCCATCCGGGAGCATGTTGCGGCCGTGCGGGCCGCGCTGGCCGGGCGACAGCTCCACGTAGGTCTCGCCCAGCAGCGTCTTCTGCCGCAGGATCGCCTTCGTGTCCTTCGGGATGGGCGCAAAGCTCTTCTGGATGTCGAGCGTGACGGTGGTGCGCGCGCCGCCCTTGTCGAGCTTCATGTCCACGACCTTGCCCACGTTCACGCCCGCGATCCGCACGTCCGCCTGCTTGGCGAGCGTGGTGGCTTCGGGGAAGTTCACCTTCACCTCGTAGCCCTTCGGCCTCAGCGGGATCGGGCCGCCGAACGACACCCACAGGAACAGCAGGATGCCGAAGCAGCCGAGCGCGAACACCACCATGGCGAGGATGCGGCCGAGGCTTGGAGCCTGCTTGGGCATTACTTGCTCGCACCTCCGCAGAACTTGGCGTCGGTGAGGACGCTCGTCACCGGGCCGAACAGCGCGTCGGCACTCGGCCCGAGGTTGTCCACGAGCGCGTGGAGGCTGTTGCAGTCCGTCATGAAGAGCGCGCGGCGCAGCGGGCCCTCGGCGTCAGAGGTGGAGAACAGCGAGTTCGAGTTCTGCGCCACCCACGCGAGCCAGTAGAGGTACGGCTGCTTGCGGTTGAGCTCAGCCGACGAGCAGGCGCCGTTGTTCTCGCAGTTGCTCGAGATCCCCTGCTTGCCCGCCGGGTTGTACGCGCCGATGTTGAAGAAGCGGTTGAGCTCGTGGAACGAGCTGTCGAGATCCGGGATCGCCCGCGCGAGGTTCACCGACGCCGGCTTGAGGCTCTGGCTCACGTACGGCCGGGCGGTGCGGACGAACGGGCGGATCTGGTTCTTCGTGATCGGCGCCGCCTCCTTCACGAACGGCAGCACTTGGTGGTTCGCCTTGTTCAGCGAGCGGAACGCCGGCCGCAGGGAGTCGAGGCTCGGGCGCATCACGCCTGCGAGCGTGTTCACCTTCTGGAGCGTCTGCGCGGTGGTGTTGAGCGTGCCGGGCAGCTGCGCGACGGCGCTCGACACGTTCTGGTTCTCGTTGGCGAACGCCTGGAACACGGCGTTCGACGCGTCCACCAGGTTCGTGATCTGGTGGTCCTTGTCCGCCAGCTCGGCGGTGAGCTGGCCGTAGTTGTGCACCAGCCGGCGGAGGTTGGTGCGCCGCTCGGCGATCGCCTTGGCCACGCGCGCGAGGTCCTGATGCGTCGGGCCAAGCTGCTTGAAGACGTTGCGCAGGTCCGTGGAGCGCCCCTTCAGGCCCTGGCCGAGCCCGTTCACGAGCAGCTGGAGGTACGCCCGCGTATCGGTGTCGAGCGAGCTGAGGATCTCGTCCTGGTTGATGTCAGGCGCGGTGTTCTGCACCGGGATCGTGCCGTTCTTCGGCATCAGCGGCGCCTGCTTCGTGCCCGGGTCGAGCTCCACGAACATGTCCTTCAGGCCGGTCTTCGGCCGCAGCAGCGCCGAGGCGTCCGAGTGGATCAGGTGGCGGTACTTCGGGTCGATGTCGAGCCGCACCACCGCGTGGCCGTTCTGCAGCTTCACGCCGCCGATCGAGCCCACCTGCACTCCCGCGATGCGCACGGTCTGTCCCTGCCCCGGCGTGACCGCCTGCGCGGTGGTGAACGCGGCGTTCACGGGGAACGGCGTGGACGAGATGAAGGGGAAGCGCAGCCGCTCGTGTGAGGCGATGTAGCCGCCGACGCCCACCGCGAGCGCCACGAGCCCGAGGATCGCCAGGAAGTCGCCGAGGTGCTTTCGGATCGCGGTCCTCACTTGCCCGTCCTCAGGTTCACGAGGTTGTTGCCCTTCCACTCGAGCCCGAGCTGCTTCGCGAGCTTCTGCTGCTGCTTCGGGCTCGAGTTCGTGATCGGGTCCACGAACGGCTGGCCCTTCTGCATCCGCTGCACGGAGCTGGCGATCTTCTGGGACTGGGCCACCGCGCCGAGGTGCGCCTTGCGCACGTCGGGCGCCATCGCACTCGCGGGCGCGAGCGGCGTGGTGCTCGTCTTGTCGATCGCGCCGCTCGAGGCGACCTGCGTGGGCGCGTGCAGGTCAGGCGGCTGCTGCGTCTCACAGGGCACGTTCGGGCGGTCGACCGGCCGTGAGTCCGGCTTCGCCGGGCGCGTGGCCTCGATCGGGAAGGTGGACTGGCCGAAGATCTGCTGACCCGCGCCGTCCGACTGGGTGACCGTCAGCGGCCCCGCGCCCACCTCGATGTGGAAGAGGCCGGAGTTCGGATCGCTGATGCGGCTCTCGCCGGCGAGGCCCGGCAGCGTGCGCGCCACCTGCTGGTAGAAGGCGCCCGAGTTCTTCGGGAAGTCGGGATCCGGGATCTTCGTGGTGGCGAACGGCAGCAGCACGTTGTTCTGGCACGAGCTGAGCTGGCGGGTCTCGTCGAGCAGCGGGATCGAGTCGTGGTTGAGCTTGGCGAGCGACGGCATCGTGGTGAGCAGGTCCCGCGTGAGGCCCTTCAGCTCCTGCTGGCTCACCAGGTGGCGGGCCTGGGTGACGAACGGCATCGAGGCGTCGATGGTCGGCCCGGAGGACTTCACCGCGGGCAGCGCCGTGCGCGCGAACGAGCGCAGCGCCGGCAGCGCTCCGTTGAGCCGCTGGAGCGCGGGCGTGCCCACGCGCAGCGCGGAGTCGAGCGCCGGGATCGTCTGCTCGAGCGGCACGTCCTCGCGGGCGAAGGCGCCGGCGGTGACGTTGAAGTTGGTGATCAGGTCCTTCAGGTCCTGCTCGTGAACGTCGAGCGCGCGGAACACCCTGCCCTGGCCCTTCTCGATCGTCGACAGGTCGTGCGGCTGAGTGCCGAGCGTGGCCTCGTTGGCGAGCGAGCCGTAGCGGTAGGCGCTCGGCATCGCGCGCACCGCGTGGTTCCAGCCCTGCGCGCCGCCGTCGGCCAGGCCCTGCGAGTACTCCTTGAGGAACCCCTGGAGGTTCTTGCGCGTGTCCGACTGGAGCGCGGTGAGCAGCTGGTCGAACTGCACCGGCGTGGCCGTCTGCTGGATCGGGATGGTCGCGCCGCTCTTGTCCACCGGCGTGGTCGGCGAGCCCGGCTGCAGGTCCACGAACTCGTTGCCCTCGAGGAAGATCCGCTCGCGGATCTTGGCGGTGGCGTCCCTGTGGATCGGGAGACCCTGCTTCGAGATCTCCATCGTCACCTTCGCCGCGCCCTGGCCGCCCGGGATCGCGGAGACGCCGGTGACCTTGCCCACGTTCACGCCCGCGATGCGCACCGGCGAGTTCGGCTTGATGTTGTTCGCGGAGTGGAAGACCGCGTTGAGCTTGTACGGGTTCGCGAACGGGTTGAGCTTCGTGAACCCCCAGAAGCACACAATCGCGATCAGCACGATGGCGATCACGCCCGCCTTGAACGGCGACATGCCCGGGTCCTGCGGATGCTTCTTGCGGAATAGAGCCATGGCTCAGGGCACGTCCCTCAGGTTCTTGACGCCGGTGAACGTCGGGCCCGCCAGGCCGGGCGTGTTCGGCGCCACCACGTTGTGGCTGCCGCCGGCCTGGTTCAGGTAGAACGGGTCGTTCGGGTTGTCCGGGTTGAAGTTCGGCTCGCTGGCCGGCGGGTAGCGGCCGGACTCGGGCGTGCCGCTCGCCGGCAGCGGCCCGTTGGGGTAGCCGTTCTGGCCGGTCTGGCAGTCCGCGTTCCCCGCCGAGTCGATGGCCGGCGCGTACGGCTGGCCGTGCTGCACCTCCGCGTAGTCGCCGCCCAGGAGCTTCGTGCTGTACGGGCTCACGTTGTGGGGCACGTCGGCGGGCCGCCAGTTGTCGCTCGAGCCGAGCTTGCCCGGCTGGTTGCTCGTGTTGTCGTCGCGCACCAGCACGCGCTCGATCGTTCCGCCCTTCACGTCCTCGGACATGTGGCCGCCGAGGCCGGTGAAGAAGTAGACGGTCTGGTTGCACACGGTCTGGTAGGGAGCCACGTACTGGAGCAGCGGCTCACCCACGGCGATCGTGGTGGTGAGGTCCTTGAGCGCCAGGAAGGTGTTCGGGTTGCGCGCGAGCTGGTCGAGCGCGTCGAACAGGCGTCCCGTCTCCTGGTTGAGCGGCACGGTCTTCGGCAGCACCGGCGTGCCGTACTTCAGCGCGGTGTTGAGCGCCGGCAGCATGTGCGGAAGTGAGGACGCCACCGGCCGCAGCCTGTGGGAGAGGTCCGCGAAGTCCGCAAGGAACGGCTGCTGGACCTTGAAGCTCGCGATGCCCGTGTCGAGCGTGGACGGCGCCTTCTCGATCGCCGCCTGCAGGTTCGGCGGGCTGTGATCGATCGCGGCGAACGTGTCGGCCATCTTGCCGAACAGCTCCGCCTGCACCTTCGCCACCGGCGCCACCTCGGCCGAGGCGTTGCCGATCTGCTTGAAGAACTGGTTGAGCTGCGTCGACGGGTCGGCCAGGTTGCGCATCACCGGCGTGAGATGCACGAGGAACGGGTTGAGCGCCCCGATCGCCGCGTTCAAGGACTCACCGCGGCCGGCGAACGCGTCACCGAAGCCCTGGAGCGCCCCCTGCGACGCCTTGCGCGTACGCGTGTCGAAGGTGCCGAACACGTCGTCGATCTCCACCGGGTTGCCCGCGAACTTGAGCGGGATCGTGTCGCCGGCGCGGTAGGTCTGCGCGCTATGGCCCGGCGTGATCTCCACGTACTTGAGGCCGAGAGCGGAGCGCTGGCGAACGATCAGCGTCGAGTCCTTCGCCAGCGGCTGCATCGACTTGTCGAGCTTCATGTGGATGCGCGCGATCGTCTTGTGAAGCGCCGGGTCGTACTGGGGCACGATCTTGTCCACCACGCCCACGCGGAAGCCGCCGACGCGCACCTCGTTCCCCTTCACCAGGTTCGCGCCGCTCGGCAGCTGCGCCCACACGTCGTACGTGGGCACGAACGGCAGCCCGTTGTTCGCGTTGTAGGCGAGGAACACCGCCACGATCACGATCAGCGTGGTCACGGCGCCGACCAGAACCGGCGAAGCGACGATGGAGGCTGTTCCCTTGCGCGTCATTGACCGAGTAGGAAGTTGAGGAGCTGTGCGTTCGAGTTCGAGGAGTCCTGCGAGGCGGACGCGCCGAGAGCGGGCAGGGACGGCGTGCTACCGCCGCCGCCGCCACCGCCCGTGGTGCCGGACTGGAGCTTCTTGAGAGCCTGAATCTGCTGGTCCAGCGGAAGCGCCTGAATCTGCTGCTGCACATTCGGGGGCAACTGCTGAAGCAGCTGTTGCAGGTCCTGCGGAAGCTGCCCGGGGATCTGGGGCAGGTTCGGGCTCGAGCCCGGCACCTTGAGCGTGTCCAGCAGCTGCTGCACCTCGGGGGGCAGCTTGATCTGCGGCTTCGAAATGTCCGGCTGGCCGGCCTTCGGCGTCGACTCGGGAGCGCCTCGGCCGGGCAGCGAGGGCTTGTTCGCCTGCGCCTTGGACGACTTGCTGTAGGACGCCTGCGCCGTCGGGTCCTTCGCGTTCACTCCGGGCTGGTACGGGCCCAGCCAGGAGTTGCACTTGTCGAACAGAGCCGTGGTGGCGGCGTTCGTGCCGTAGCCGTCGCCCGTCTGGTACTTCGCGCACGGCGAGCCGATGATGAACAGGCCGCGGAGCACGTGGCTGATCGAGTCGAACGGGTTGATCGCGAGCGTCTGCCAGTACACGTAGTTCCAGAACGCCTCCATGCCCGTGAAGCCCTGGCCCTTGTGGTAGGCGGTGGGGTCCGGCGCGGGCGGGGCGGTGGCCGCCGCGCGCGGGTCGTTCATCACGCTGCGGTTGCGGTCGTCCATCGTCTGGAGGAACTGGCGCAGCGGCTTGGCGAGGCCGGGCGCGCCCTGGGACAGCGCGGCGAGCTGGTCCACCTCGCGACGGCTGTCCTTCAGCGCGGTGGTGCCCTTCAGCGACGCCTCACCGAGCGACTTGAACGCCGGCCGCGACGCCTGCGAGAACGGGCCGAGCCGCTCGAAGAACGTGTTGAGGTCCGGCGCGGCGCGCTGGAGGTCAGCCAGCAGCGGCGTCTGCTGGTCCGCCAGGTTGCCGAGCTTCGCCATCGTCGGCCTGAGCTCGGACAGGAACGCCGGCAGCTTGTGCCACTGGGCCTGGAAGGCCTGGCGGCGCGACGCGGTCGTCTCGGCGGTCTTCGCGGCCTCGACGATGAAGCGCGCCACGTCCTTCTTCTTCTGCTCGAGCTGGTTGATGACGGTGTCCGAGTTGACGATGAAGTTCTGGATCACCTTGTTCTGATCGCCGAGGATCTTCAGGACGCGGCTCGTCTGCTGGAGGCCGGGGTCGGCGCGGTGGATCACCGCGTTGAGGTCCTGCGGCCGGCCGGCGAGCCCGGTGCCGAGCTCGTTGATGATCAGGCGCAGGCGCTCGCGGTACGGGCGGCGCATGATGTCCTGGATCAGGTCCTGCGGGATCGTGGACTGCGTCTGCGTGACCGGCACGGTGTTGTTCGGCAGCGGCTGCTTCGACGTGCCCGGCTGGCAGTCCACGTAGTACTCGCCGATCAGCGACTGCGGCCGCACGCGGCAGCTCGCGTCCTCGCGGAACGACGTGAAGCCGGGCTGCGTGATCTTGGCGGTGACGATCGCCTTCGGCGGGAACGAGTTCGTCACCGAGAAGCCGGTGGTCTGCCCGGCCTTCACCCCGCCGATCTTCAGGTCGCCGCCGCTCGTGAGCCCGAAGGCGTTGTCGAAGACGATCTTGATCGTCTTCGCGTTGCCGCCGCCGGACTTCGCGCCCATGAGGACCACGGCCGCGCCGAGCGCGCCGATCACCACGAGAATTGACGCGAGCCTCTTCATCCGCCTGGCGTGTAGTTGCCCGCGCCACGATCGGCCTCGGAGCAGCTGAGAGCCTTCTGCTCATCCGGGCTGAGGACGTTGGACTTGTCGGGAGCCACCACATCGCCCGCGCCGGGGCAGCGGTTGTACTGGCCGCTGCGGTTGACGCCGGCGAGCAGCTTCTGCTGGAGGTCGACCGGGAATGGCTTGCCCCCGTTGCCGACCTGGAGCAGCCCGGGGAGTGACGGGAGGCCGTTGATGCCGCTCGAGTCAGCGGAGGTGCTGTTGAAGATCACCTGCGTGCGAGAGATCTGGCCGAGCGCGTCGTAGTCGCCCGTGGTGGAGAAGTCGTCGAACCAGCCGAAGAGGTCCGGCGTGTACGGGCGGCCGAACGCGATGATCGGCGCGCTGCCCTTGAGCGCCTGCGTGCTCTCGGGGAAGGCGCCCTGGCGCTGAGCGCCGTTCCGCTGGGCGGTGTCCACGGCGATATGTGCCAGCGGCGTGAGCGTCTGGATCAGCTCGACGAGGTCGTTGTTCTGCCCCGGTCGGCGGATGACGGTGTTCAGACTCGCGATGGTCGGACGCGCGTCGCGCGCGAGCGGCTGAACCTGGTCGAGGAACGGCTTGAGCTTCTTCGCCACTGGCTTCGACGCGTTCACGAACGGATCCACGTCGTTCAGCGCCGCGCGCAGGTTCACGAAGGTGGTGTTGGCGTTGCGCATGAAGTCCGGCAGGCGGCCGATCGAGTCCGCCAGCGCGGCCTTCTGCGCGCCGATGGCGCGCGTGGTGGTGTTGAGGTTCTGGACGAGGCCGGCGAGGTCGTTGCTCTTCTGGGCGACGGCGGTCACCAGGTGCGCGCTGTCCGACAGGAAGTGCTGGAGCACCGGGGTGTCGTAGTTCAGCTCGTTGAACAGGCGGCTCGAGGTGGACAGCGCCGGGTTGAGGTAGTGAAGGCCGAGATTGGCCTGCTTGGTCACGCCCGCGTACTGCGCGGCCGATCCCTTGAAGAACTCCTGTAGCGCCTTGCGCGTGCTCGGGTCGAGCGTGTTGAAGAGCTGGTCGATGTCGACGGTCGCCACCGTCTGCGCCTGGCTCAGGGTGCCGCCGTTCCTGATCGTCGGCTGGCCGTTGCGCGGGCCCCCCGGGAGGTCCAGCTCGATGTAGCGGTTGGCATAGCCGGACTGCGACGCCTGGCGCACGATCGCGCGCGTGTTCGCCGGCAGCGGGGCGTAGCTGCCGTCCACGGAGAACGTGACCTTCGCCTGCCCGTTCGGCGTGATGGAGATGCCCTTCACCGAGCCCGCCTTCACGCCGGCCACCTCCACGAGGTTCCCCTTCACGAGCTGGCCCGCGTTCTGGAAGACGGCGTTGACCGTGTAGCCGCCCCCGCCCCCGAACAGGACGATGCCCACGAGCACGACAGCGATGAGTACCGCTCCGATGGCGGCCACCCGACCCACACGGCTGACTGAACGCATCAGTGCCTCTGTCTCCCGTCTTCCCTGCCGGTCCGCCATCCTCCACGGCGGTTAATCCCCTACCGGCCGTCCGCAACTTAACAAGCGGATCGCCGGCTTGCGTCAGTAGCAATACCCCGTTCTTAGACTTGCCATGCCAGCCCGGGTGCTGGAACTGGCATACAGAGGGGCCTTAAAAGCCCTGGCCCCCTTTGGGGCATGTGGGTTCGAATCCCACCCCGGGCATGTCCGCGCGTCGCGCTCCGGGAATTGCGGACTTGCGGAATTGCTGAGTTGCAGGGCTAGTTTTCGGGCGCGAGCTTTCTTATCAGGCCGTTCATTAGGCGCGCTACCTCTTCTAGTTGCGCCAACGTGCCGTGCGCTAGGAGGCCGCGTTTCTCGCCGTAGGTGACCCAGTCCTCGGTTTCCAGTAGCGAGCCACGGGCTATGCGGAGGAACTGCCGGCGGTCGTTCTCGTGCCAGCGTCCGCTTGCCTCGGCGATGTTGGCTCCGATGGAGGTTGCTGGTCTGATCAGCTGAGGACCGACGGTCTTGCGGTCAAGGAGCGGCCAGTGCTCGACGGCTGTGTGCAATTCATGGGCGAGCGCTACCGACTTCTGGTAGGCGATCAGGCGCTGGAAGTTCGAGGGCATGGCCATATAAGGCAGCGCTCTCCGCAATTCGTCCCCCGCCTCGGCCCGCGCCGAACTGCTCGCACCCCTGCAATTCCGCAACTCAGCAGTTCCGCAACTCTGCCGAGTGACGCGCTACTTCTCGATCGCTAGCCTGTTCTACGCAGGGGATCGTTTGGAGGCTTCCGCTCTTACACAGACTCCCGCGCTTGCTGCGCGGTCGCCGCTTCTTCGGCTGCAGAGCGACGAAAAGCTCGTCGCGCTGACTCGTCGCGGCAACCATGGCGCCTTCGAGGCGCTGGTTGATCGCTACAACTCGCGCCTGCTCGCCTTCTGCCGCCACATGCTCGCCTCCACCGAGGACGCCGAGGACGTGCTGCAGGAGGTGTTCACCGCCGCCTTCAACGCGATCTGCGCCGACGACCGGCCGATCAACGCGCGCCCGTGGCTCTACCGCATCGCGCGCAATCGCTGCCTGAACCACCTGCGCCGGCCGCAGCACGCCGGGCAGGACTCGATGGACGTCTTCGAGCGCGACGGCGGCGCCACCACGGCGGACACCGTTCACACGCGCGAGGAGTTCCGCCAGATCGTGGCCGACGTCCAGGATCTGCCCGAGACCCAGCGCACCGCGCTGCTCCTGCGCGAGATCGACGCTCTCTCCTACGAGCAGATCGCCGAGGCAATGGACACCACGGTGCCCAGCGTCAAGTCGCTGCTCGTGCGCGCGCGCGTGTCACTGGCCGAGGCCGCCGAGGCGCGACTGCTCACATGTGCAGAGGTGCGGCTCGAGCTCGGCCAGGTGGCCGAGGGCATCGCGCGCACGTCCGCTCCGGTGCGCCGGCACGTCCGCACGTGCGAGCGCTGCAAGATCTTCAAGCGCGAGCTACGCAACACCGGCCGGGCGCTGGCGGCGGTCTACCCGGTGGGCGGGCTCGTTGTGATCAAGAAGTTCGTGCTCGCCAAGCTCGGCGCCGCCGGTGGCGGAGCCGCAGCCAGCAGCGCGGCCGCGGGAGGCGCGGCGGCGGGAGGCGGCGCTGCCGTGGGCGGCGCGGGCATCGCAGGCGCGGGCGCCGTGGCATCCAGCACGGCCGGCGGTGTGATCTCCGCCGGTGTGAGCGCCGTGGCCACCAAGGCCGCCGCGGGACTTGCAGCGGCCGCGATCGTCACCGCGGGCGCCGTCGAGGTGAAGCACGCATCGCATCCCGCGCATCCGGCCTCCTTTGCCCGTTCGGTGCCCGCGCAGCCCGCGCAGGTGGAGCCGCAGGTGGTGGCCGCGGAGCCGCAGCAGGTGGCCGCGCCGGTGCACAGGGCCCGTCACGCGTCGAAGCCGAAGAAGGCGGCCGTGCAGAAGACCCCCGCACAGCCGACGCCGGCGCCGACCACCACCACACCTGCCGCAACCACCCCGGTGGCTCCGGTGCAGACCGACCAGGGCGGCTCGACGGTCGCGCTCCCGCAGCAGGGCAGCACGGGCCCCAGCGGCACCGAGTCCGATCCCACGGCCACGGGCGGCACGCCGCAGCCCTCGGGCAGCCAGCCCGCGCCCACCACGCCGAGCGATCCCACGCAGCCTCCGCCGGCTTCCACCGATCCCTCTTCCACTCCGCCTCCGCCGCCGTCGGACAGCGACCCCTCATCCACCGAGCCGCAGCCCACGCCGCCGCCCGGCCAGTAGAGCACTAGGCTCCCGGCCGCCATGGCCACCTTCGAGGAGTTCCAGCGCATCGACATGCGCGTGGGCCGCGTCCTATCGGTGTCGGACTTCCCGCAGGCGCGCGTTCCGGCCTGGAAGCTCGAGATCGACTTCGGCCCGGAGGTGGGCGTCAAGCGTTCGTCCGCACAGATCACGCACTACTCGCGCGAGGAGCTCGAAGGCCGGCTCGTGATCGGCGTGGTGAACTTCCCCCCACGGCGGATCGCCACCTTCGACTCTGAGGTTCTCGTGATGGGGGCCATCGACCCGGAGAAGGGCGTGGTGCTTCTCAGGCCCGACGAGGACGTCGAGCCGGGAGACCGGATCGGCTAGCCCGCAGCGCTGGCTCTCACCGGGAACTCGCGCACCATCTCCACGAGCTGCCCGTGCGTATTGCGCAGTGAGGCCTCGTCTGTGGTGATGTCCTCGAAGCTCAGCATCGCGAACCCGTCCGACTTCACGTAGCCGTCGAGCGTGCAGCGCCTCGGCGCGACCGTGACGCCGAGTGACACGCAGTCCTCCTCAGTGTCGAGTGTGGCCACCCCCTTCTGCCGCGAGAGCACGCGCCCGAGGTCATCGCGGAAGTAGCCCAGCTCGTCAGCCATCAGCAGCACCGGCACCGAGCAGCGGAAGGCGCCGGTGGCGCTCAGCTCCACGCGCACGCCGCCCCTGAGCCAGTTCGCCTCCGCTCCGTGCGCGTCCTCGCCGAACTCGTAGCGCAGAACTCCAAGGGTGAACCGGCACCCGTCACCGTCGAACGTGACCTCCCGAGCCACGCTCGGGAAGCTACCGGATCAGCTCACTGGGGCGAGGCCGATGACCTTCATCCGGCGCCCGAGAGCCTTCATCGCGAACTCGCGCGTCTCCTCGATGCTCACGCCGAAGAGGTCCATGCCCTCCTCGTACCACGGCGGGGTGAGCACGCCATCGGCGGCGGGACCGCACTCCACCAGCGTGCGCTGGATCGCCTCCAGGTACTTGGTGTCCGCCTGCGCCATCTCGCGCAGGAAGCGCGCGCCGAATGCCACGTGCCTGTGCTCGTCGCGGGCCACGTTGTTGAAGCCCTCCACGAAGCCCGGCAGCGTGCCGTTCTCCTCGTTGTAGGTGATGATGAAGTGCTGGCCGGTGAGGGCGAGCATTCCCTCGATCACCATGTGGTACAGCGTGACCGCCTCCACCAGCGTCTCGAGGTCGCCGGGGTCGCGCGCGAGCTTGTCGACGCGCGAGTGCAGCATGTCGTCGAAGAGGTCGTGGAACTTCGGGTTGAGGTGCGCGCTCGTCTCCTTGAGGCGGTCCTGAAGGTTGCTGGACTGAAGCACGCCGACTTCCTCGTAGAAGCGGTTGAAGAACGCCACGTGGCGCGCCTCGTCGGCGATCTGCGTGCAGAGGAAGATGCGCATCTCCTCGGTGGGCGCCGCGCGCATCATGGGGCCGAGCTCCTCGGCCACCTTCTGCTCGCCGATGAAGAACGACGAGAGGCCGTACATCCGCTGGAACTTCTCGTCGTCGGGGAAGTTCTGCCAGTCCTCGCGGTCCTGGCTGAAATCGATGTCCTGCGTGCGCCACTGCTGGCGCTCCCACAGCTCGTAGAGCTGGCGGTAGCTGAGGAGGTTGGCGTCTCCTCGGTCGGCGGATTCGAGGAGGGCCGGATCGCTCGTGGCCTGAAAGTCCTCGCGCTCGGTGCGGGTGGTGGCGCTGTCGGTCATTGGCGAAGCGTACCCGACCCTGGCTGGCTGGCCAACTTAAGGGCCTGGCTCGGCGTTCGCGACGATCGCGAGGGTCTCGGGCGCGCCGGTCACGTTGACCGTGTAGCGCTTGCCGGCACGCAGGCCGGAGAGCTGGACCGTGGCGGTTGGATTGCTGCCGTCGACGCTCAGCTGGTGGTGTGCCACCTCGATCCCGTAGCCCTGGCCGTCGGCCGAGTGGAGCACCACCTTCACCGCGATGAAGGGCGGCACCCTGATCGTCGCCGGCGTGATGTCGCCGCCCTTGCCCGTGAAGAGCGCCTGCGTGGAGATCGGCGTCTCGTCGCCGGCGCCGCCCGGCTGCTGCTCGGGGGAGGTGGTGGTCTGCGTCGGAGTGGTGGCCGTCGCGATCGGCGTCGTGGCGGTGACGGACGGCGGCGGCGGCGTGGTGGGCGTCGTGCTCACCGCCGCCTGAGTCTGGGTGCCTCCGCCGCCGCTCCCGCAACCCGCGAGCGCGGCGGCGGCGATCACCGGCAGTAGCGCCCTAAACCGAATGGCTCTCACCCGGCTGCAGGATCACGACCTTCGAGGACGTCTTCGACTCCACGTCCGACTTGAAGGCCTGGTCATCGGTCTCGATCGGCGGGAACGTGTTGTAGTGGCACGGGATCACGGTGCCCGCGCCGACCCACTCGGCCGCCTTCACGGCGTCGTGGCGGTCCATCGTGTAGTGGCCGCCGATCGGCATGATCGCCACGTCGATCGGGCTGCGCTCCTTCACGAGCTGGAGATCGCTGAAGAGGCAGGTGTCGCCCAGGTGGTAGACCGTCGTGCCGCCGAGGTTGACCACGAGGCCGGCGGGCGTGTTGGCCGTGCCCCTCGGAGTGGTGGACGTGTGCCAGGCCGGCACGAGCCGCACCCAGCCGCCGTCGAACTCAACGGTGCCGCCGAAGTTCGGGTCCGCCACGTTCTCGATTCCGTTCTCGCTGAGCTCGTCCGCGATCTCGACCATCGCCACGCACTGCGCGCCGGTGCGCTTGGCGATGTCCTCGATGTCGCCGTAGTGGTCCGCGTGCCCGTGCGTGAGGAAGATGTGCGTGGGGTTCATGTCCGACGCCTCGGCGCCGGCCTTCGGATTGCCCGTGAGGAACGGGTCGATCAGCACGCGCGTGTCGCCGTCGGTCAGCTCGAAGCAGGCGTGGCCGAGAAAGCGGATCTCCATCTTCAGTCTCCTTCTGTGTCGTCGGACTCGAACCCTTCAAGTTCCCGTGCCAGCTCCCAGCCAACGGCCACGCCCACGAACATCACGGTGCGCGCCTCCTCCGCCATGAGCGTCTTCACGGCGGTGAGCCGCTCTTCCTGATCGGGTGTGGTGGCTGCCTTGAGCACAGCCGCGTCGTGCTGCTCGTCGAACCAGCCGCCCTCGGCGAGGATGTGGACGATCGTGCGCTGGAGCTGGGGCGCCATCTGAGCTATCCGCGCCTCCCACTGCTCGAACCGCTCGGGCGTGAGCTGCTCGAGCGCGGCGTGCAGCTCCGCCTCCGTGAACTGGCGCTCGGGCACGTGGCGGATAATAGGTATGTCTTGGAAGCCGTCCGGCTCACCGCCCTCTCTCATGGCGCCGGCTGCGCATGCAAGCTGTCGCCGGCGGAGCTCCATCCGCTGCTCGCCGAGCTGCCGCGGCCGGACGACCCGAACGTGCTCGTGGGGTCGGACACCGCCGATGACGCGGCCGCCTATCGCGTGTCGGACGACCTCGCGATTCTCACCACAGTCGACTTCTTCACGCCGATCGTCGACGACCCGTTCGACTTCGGCCGCATCGCCGCCACCAACGCGCTCTCGGACATCTACGCGATGGGTGGCGAGCCGCTCACGGCACTCAACCTGGTGGCGTACTCGCTCGAGGAGCTCGGCGGGGAGGTGCTCCGCGAGATCCTGCGCGGCGGGCAGGAGGCCGCCTCAGCGGCCGGTGTGGCGATCGTGGGCGGCCACTCGATTGACGACTCGGAGCCGAAGTACGGGCTGGCCGTGACCGGTCGGGTGCATCCGGATCGGCTCGTGCGCAACTCCACGGCTCGCGCGGGCGACGATCTCTATCTCACGAAGCCGGTGGGAGGCGGCGTGGCGTCCACCGCCGCCAAGCGGGGCGACTCTTCCCTGATGCCGGAGGCGATCGCCGTCATGACCACGCTCAATCGCGACGCCGCCGCCCTTGCCTCCGGCGCCAGCGCGATGACCGACGTGACGGGCTTCGGCCTGCTCGGGCACCTGCACGAGATGGCGCTCGCCAGCGGCGTGGCCGCGGAGCTGGACGCGAGCGCCGTTCCCGCGATCGGAGGTGTGCTCGACCTGCTGTGCTCGGACGAGCCGCCGGTGGCGGGCGGCACGCGGCGCAACCGCGAATGGGTTGAGCCATTCGTGGACTGGGCGCCCGACGTGCCGGAAGAGCTCCGCTGGCTGGTATGCGACGCGATGACGTCCGGCGGCCTGCTGATCGCCGCCCCGCACGGCCCGGGCACGCGCATCGGTCGCCTCGTGGACGGCGAGCCGGGCCGGATCGCGGTCAGCGCCTGACGAAGAGCCCCAGCGGCACGCCGAGCGCGGCGCCCGCCAGCGCGCCCGCCACCCCGGCGATCGCGCTCGCCTGGTCGGTCATGATCGGCACGAGCAGCAGCACGGCCGCGATCACGATCACGCCGATCATGTCGTTCCCGCGGTCCTCGCCGCGGCGGGCGGCCAGGCGATCGTCCACAAGCCATGCGCACAGCAGACCGAGGGCGGCGCCGTTGGCGCCAATCGCGGCGTGGAACTCGTCGAGCTTCACGGCGGCAAACGTGCCGAATGCGCCGCACGCGAGGAAGAGCACGATCGGCACCGGCCAGCCGAAGCGGCGCTCGAGCAGCGTGCCGAAGATCGCGGTGCCGCCGAGCGTGATCAGCTCGTAGCCCGCGTTCGCGTGCAGGAACGGGCTCGCGAACATCCGCCACACCTCGTGGTGGCCCGGCAGGACCTCGCCCAGGTCGAAGTAGCTCACCTGCCCGGTCGCGATGGCGATGTTCGCCGCGATCGCAACGGCGATGAGCGCCATGGTGGCGTAGGGCCGCGTGTCCGGCGCGATCCCGGGGATCTCGTCCCGGCGGATCCGCCCGAGCGAGGGCATCTTGCGCTGGCGGCGCTTGCGCCGCGGCTCCTCGCCCGGCTCCCCGCGATCGAGCCGTGGCGCACGCTTGCGCACGCGCTGACCGCAATAAGGGCACTCCGTCACATACGGACTGACCTCAGAGCCGCAGTTCTTACAGACCACGAAGAGGCCGGGCTCGCTCACTTGGACGAGGATACCCCGCTGCGATCAGGCGGTCGTGGCCTCCACAATCTCCCGGGTGACCTCGCGGAGGTCGTGGTTTGCCTCGAACACCACAACCTGGCGCGCGGCGCCGTTTCCCTTCTCGAGCAGGTCGTGGATTCCCTCGAGATCGTCCACGCAGCCGAGCTCCTCGGCGTGCGGCCGAACGCGGTCGACTACCCGCCGCACCAGCTCGCGAGTGGGCACCCGCGTGGTCTCCGGCAGGTCCACGAGCTCTCCCTCGAGGCCATGCCGCGCGGCCAGCCACTTGTTCTCGTCGAGCATCTCGTACGGGTAGCGGGACAGGTCCCTGCCCGCCTCGAAGTGCTCGGAGAGCTCCTTCACGAGGCATTGCACGAGCGCCGCCAGCGCCAGCGTGTGCTCCACGCGCGTCTGCGCGTCCATCACCCGCACCTCCACGGTGCCGAAGTTCGGGTGAGGCCGCACGTCGTACCAGAGGTAGGTGTAGTCCTCGATCGTGCGCGAGTCGATCATGAACTGCACGCGCCGGGAGTAGTCCTCGAAGTCGTTGTAGCGGGGCGGGATGCCCACCCTCGGGAAGGCGCGGAAGATCGGCGTGCGGGTGGAGAGGAGGCCGGTGGCATCCGCCCGCCAGAACGGCGAGTTCGCCGAGAGCGCGAGCAGCATCCCCATGTGCACCCGCATGCCGTTCGCCACGTGGATGGCCTTGTCCGGATCGTCCACGCCTACGTGCACGTGAACGCCGAAGATGAGCTCCTGGCGCGCCACGAAGCGCAGGGCGGCCACCAGATCGCGATAGCGCGGGCGGGCCACGATCCGCTGGTCCTCCCACATGGCGTAGGGGTGCGTGCCGGCGGAACCGATCGCGAGGCCGCGGTCGCGCGCCAGCGCGGCCACCCGCGCCCGCAGGTCGCGCAGTTCCCGCCCGGCCTCCTGCGTGTTCCTGCAGGGAGTGGTGGCCACCTCGAGGACGGACTCCATCAGCTCCGGCTTCACCTGCCCGTTCTCCCCCTCCACGGCCTCGAGCATCGCCTCGATCGAGTTCGATAGGTCGAGCGTCTCGGCGTCGAGGATCATCAGCTCTTCCTCTATGCCGATCGTGTATGGGGGCCCCGTGAATCGGTGCTCCACGCGGGCATCGTATCCGCGACGGTGGCGGGTATAACCTCCCGCCCATACCGACTTAGACGACGGAGGACGGTCCATGAATCCCGGCTACGACGGCAAGCTCTTCATCCTCGCGTTCGACCATCGCGGCTCCTTCCAGAAGAAGTGGTTCGGCCTCGAGGGCGAGCCCACGGATGAGGACACTCACAAGATCTCGGACGCGAAGCACCTGATCTTCGAAGGACTTCTGCATGCCCTGGACGAGGGCGCGGAGGCCGGCATCACCGGCGCGCTCGTGGACGAGCAGTTCGGCGCCCCCACCGATGTGCCCGGCCAGGCGCGCGGCCGCGGGCTCAAGCTCGCGATGCCGGTTGAGAAGAGCGGCCAGAACGAGTTCGACTTCGAATACGGCGACCAGTTCGGCGACCACATCGAGAGGTTCGACCCGGACTTCTCGAAGGTGCTCGTGCGCTACAACCCGGACGACCCGGACACCGAGATGAACGCGCGTCAGCTCGAGCGCCTCAAGCGCCTGTCGGACTGGCTCCACGACCACGACCGGAAGTTCCTCTTCGAGCTGCTCGTGCCGGCCACCGACGACCAGCTCTCGCAGGTGGATGGCGACAGCGACCGCTACGACGCCGAGCTTCGCCCGGAGCTGATGCGCCGCGCGATCGAGGACATTCAGAACGCGGGCATCGAGGTGGACATCTGGAAGATCGAGGGCGTGGACGAGCGCTCGGACGCCGAGATGCTCGCCGAGCAGACCCGCGCCGGCGGCCGCGACGGCGTCGTATGCGTGCTGCTGGGCCGCGGCGCTTCAGACGAGAAGGTCGACCACTGGCTCACCCAGGCTGCCCCGGTTGAGGGATTCGTGGGCTTCGCGATCGGCCGCTCGATCTGGGGCGACGCGCTGAAGGGCTTCCTCGACGGCTCGATCGAGCGCGAGGACGCGGCCCGTCAGATCGGCGAGAACTACCTCAGATTCGTGAAGGTCTACGAGGAGTCCGAAGCCAAGGCCGCAGCCTGATAAAGGGTGTAGCCTTCCCGGTTCATGGCTCTGCGCATGCGACAGTCGCTGGCCGAGTTCGAGGCCGCCTTCCACGAGGAGACGACCGAGGAACGGCTGCGCCGCGAGCGGCTTCGCAAGGAGGCCGCTCAACGTTCGCGCATGCGCCGAGCCCAGCGGGTGGAGAAGCGCGGCAACATGAACTTCACCGTGCTCGTGGCCGTGATCATCGCCACCACAGTCGTGGTCACCTGGGCGATGTTCCAGACCCTCTCTCTGCTTATCGGCAGCTAGGCCTTTTTCGCCTTCAGGCGCTCCAGCGCCTCGGTCACCTGCTCGCGCTCCGAGTCGTCGTCCGAGCGCTCGAGCTGGATCTCGAGGTAGACCTCTTTGCGGAACACCGGCACCTTGCGTGGGGCCTCTATCCCAATCCGCACCTTTTCGCCCATGATCGCGAGGACCGACACCTCGATCTCGTCTCCGATCATGATGCTCTGGTTGGACTTTCTAGTCAGAACCAGCATCTATGCCTCCCTGCCCGGGTTTGCGGCCCACCTGCATGAGCGCCTCCGTGGCTCAGTGTATAGACCCTCGCCCCCAACCTGGCGCACTGCTACCTAAGCTGGCTGGGCGAGGCATTTCCGTGGTGACATGCGCAGTCTAAGCAAGATCCCGGCCGATTTGGGTTGGTAGTCTCCCCCGCTCCTTGGCACGCAGATCGCTGAAATCGCAGCTGAACCAGATTCGAAGCTGGGTCCGCGAGGGCCGCACGAACGCCTGGATCGCCCACCAGCTGGACGTGAGCGTCCGCGACATCGACGCCTTCAAGCGCGAGCACGAGCTCGTTCCCTCCACCGGTGACGGCGACTTCGGCCCCGGCATGGACGATGAGCTCGACCTCCGCGCGGAGGACGATGCGCTCGTCGCCGCCGAGCTCGAGGCGGAGCCGGATGAGGACGAGGAAGAGGAAGAAGAGGGCGACGAGGAGCCCAAGGAGGGCAAGCCGCGGCGGCGACGCGGCCGGCGCGGAGGACGCGGCCGGCGTGGCGGGAGCGGACGGTCGCGGAACCGCGACCTCGAGGGCACCTTCGACCACGGCGACGAGGGCTACGGGCTCTGGCTCGATCCAGCGATCCAGGACAACCCCGTCTACGCCGAGCACTGGGCCGGCCACCGGCCGGTGACCATCAGCGTGGAGCCCGATCGCATCGTCATCCGCCGCGCCGGCGAGGAAGCGGCCGGGAACGGCGACGCCGACGACGCCGACGACTCGGACGACGAGTAGCCCGGCTCAGCCGTTGCCCGGGACGTTCGCGCGTCCCGCGTTTAGGCGAGTGCGCCCGCCCGCGTAGTTCGCGGCCTCGCGGGCGTAGCGGTGGAATGCGGCGTCCACCACCCAGGAGGCGTCAGTGCCCGCTCCCGCGGCCTGAGCCAGGTCCGACGCCCAGTCCAGGTCACCGGCGTACAGATCGGCCAGCTCCTCCACGCTGAAGGCCGACCCGAGCCGGCGCCGCAGCTCGTCGAGCACCACCATCACGCCGCGGTCGAGCTGGCTGCGGGCGGGCTCCTGCGTCTCGCGAAGCCGCCGCTCGCCGTCCTCCCACTGGAACAGTGCGTTCTCAACCGCGTACGACATGAGGCGAGGACGTTAGCCGCTGAGCCCGGCTCCGCCCAGGGGGTTGATCCTCTAGCGCCGCGGGAGGTTCTGCACGACGTACTCGCGCTCACCGCGGCGGACCATGCCGAGCTTGCGCGCCTCGGCCTCCAGGGCCGTGGGGTCGTGCAGCTTCGCGATGTGCGCCCTCAGCTGCTTGTTCTGCTGCTGCAGCTGGTGGAGCTGCTGGGTCTCCTGGGCCGCCAGGTTGCGCTGTGTGAGCCAGCGGTGAAGCGGCGAGATGTAGAGCAGAAGCACGATGCCGAGGGTCGCCAGCAGCGCCGTTCGCGCCACACGGTCCCAGCGGATGCCGGAAGGGCCGCGCCCGCCGGCGCGCTTGCGCGTCTGGGCAGCGCCCGCGGCCCTCTGCCGCCGGCGAGCCGCCGCCCGCTGAGCACTCGCTGACACCGCCTGCGCCATTCAGGAGCGCCCTTCGCCCTGCGTGGACCGTGTCCTTCCCGCTTCCTACCGACTCAGACAAAGAAATTGCACCCGGGTCAATCCGTTTGACCACCGGTCAATCCGTTTGACCCCCAGTCAATTCGTTTGTCTGAGTCGGTAGGGCCCGCGGGAGAGGTCCCTAGCTTCGAAAGACGGAGCGGCCGGGATACTCGGCGTCGCCGCCCAGCGCCTCCTCGATGCGCAGCAGCTGGTTGTACTTCGCCACGCGATCCGTGCGCGACGGCGCGCCCGTCTTGATCTGGCCGCAGCCGGTGGCCACCGCGAGGTCCGCGATCGTCACGTCCTCGGTCTCGCCGGAGCGGTGCGACATCACGGCGGTGTAGCCGGCGTCACGGGCCGTGGAGATCGCGTCGAGCGTCTCCGTGAGCGTGCCGATCTGGTTGACCTTCACGAGGATCGAGTTGGCCACGCCGGCGTCGATTCCACGGCGCAGGCGCTCGGTGTTGGTCACGAACAGATCGTCCCCCACGAGCTGCAGGTGCTCGCCGATGCGGTCGGTGAGGACCTTCCAGCCGTCCCAGTCCTCCTCGTCCATGCCGTCCTCGAGCGAGACGATCGGGTAGCGGGAGGCGAGGTCGGCCCAGTAATCGGCGAGCTCGGCGGAGGACAGTGAGCGGCCCTCGTGCTCGAGCTCGTACGAGCCGGACTTGAAGATCTCGCTGGTGGCCGGATCGAGCGCGATGGCCACGTCGTCGCCGGGCTTGTAGCCCGCGGCCTCTATGCCCGCGACGAGGAACTCGAGGGCCTGCTCGTTCGACTCGAGGTCGGGGGCGAAGCCGCCCTCGTCGCCAACCGTGGTGCCGAAGCCTCGGTCGTGCAGCGTCTTCTTGAGCGCCTGGAACACCTCGGCGCCGGCCTGGAGCGCCCGCGAATAGGTGTCGAACCCGCAGGGCACGACCATGAACTCCTGGAAGTCCACCTTGTTGTCCGCGTGCGCGCCGCCGTTGAGCACGTTCATCATCGGCACCGGCAGGATGTGCGCCGCCTCGCCGCCGAGGTAGCGCCACAGCGGCAGGCCCTCCTCCACCGCCATCGCCTTGGCGGCCGCAAGCGATACGCCGAGGATCGCGTTCGCGCCGAGCCTGCCCTTGTTGCCGGTGCCGTCGAGCTCGATCATCGCGCGGTCCAGCGCGGCCTGGTCGGCAGCGTCGAGCCCCGTGACCGCCGAGGCGATCTCACCGCGCACGTTCTCCACGGCCCGCGTCACGGCCTTGCCGCCGAAGGCATCGCCGCCGTCGCGCAGCTCAACCGCCTCGAACTCGCCTGTGGAGGCGCCGGACGGGACGATCGCGCGGCCCGAGCCGCCGGACTTCAGCGCCACCTCGACCTCAACCGTGGGATTGCCGCGGCTGTCGAGCACCTGCCGCGCGTGCACCTGCTGAATCTCACTCATCTATCGCCTCTCTGAATCGGTCCGCGGCAGCGCGCAGAGCAAGCTCGGGATCCACCCCGGCGTCGCGCGCCAGCACCACGCAGTCGAAAAGAAGGTCCCCGATCGCCTCGAAACTCTCGGCGTCGAGAAGGTCCCGCAGCCTATCTGGCTCGGGGTGCTCGTAACCTCGCGATCCGGCCCGCCGCAGCAACTTGCGGGCATACAACAGCGACGGCAGGTTCTCGGGCACGTCGTGGAAGATCTCCTCGCCGCCGCGTCCCGGCTCGCTGCGCTTGATCTCGTCCCAGTTGCGAAGCACGGTGGCGGCGTCGTGCGCCTCGGTATCCCCGAACACGTGCGGGTGCCGGCGTATCAGCTTCTGGCGGCAATGCTCCGCTACGGCGGCGAGATCACCGGCGCCACGCTCCTCGAGGAGCAGCGACAGGAAGTAGACCTGGAACAGGACGTCGCCGAGCTCGTCGAGCATCTTGGCGTCGTCGCCGCTGTTAGCGGCGTCGGCGAGCTCGTAAGCCTCCTCGACCGTGTGGGGCACGATCGAGCGCTCGTCCTGCTCCCTGTCCCAGGGGCACTCGCGCCGCAGCCGGCGCGTTATCTCGTCGAGGGCGACCAGCGAGTCAGCTGGCTCGCCCTTATCCACCAGTCGTGCCCTGGGCGCCTGTCGCGCCGCCGGCCGGCGCCGTGTTCGTCTTCGCCTTCGGAGCGTTCTTGCAGCTGTCGATCACGTAGCCCTTGGCGCAGTTCGTCTTGGACTTGTACTTCTTCTGGTAGTCCTTCACGAAGTTGTTGATCGCCGTCTGCTCCTGCTGCGAGCGCAGCAGGTTGACGATCGTGTCGTGCGCCTGCTGCTCGGTCTGCTGCGAGGCGGGCGTGACCTTCGTGACCTTGAAGACGTAGTAGCCGAACTGCGTCTTCACCGGGCCGACGAGTGTGTTCTTCTTGGCGGAGAAGATCGCGTTGTCGAACGACTTCTCCTGCTGGCCCTTCGCGACTCCGGGCAGCTTGCCGCCCTGCGACTTCGAGGCCTGGTCGATCGAGAACTTCTTCGCCACGGAGGCCCAGGACTGGCCGCTCTGGATCGCTGCCTTCGCCTGGTTGGCCTTCGCCTGCGTTTTGGTGAGAACCACCAGCAGGTCGCGGCGCTCAGGCTGCGCGAAGCGCGCCTTGTTCTTGTTGTAGTAGTTGGTGACGGCGGCGGGGGAAACCTTGTCCTGGCCCGCGACCACCTTCTGGCGGACCTGCTGCGTGAGCACGTCCACCTTCACGCGGAAGAGCAGGTCCTGCATGGTCATCCCGGAGGTCTTGAGGAACTTGTTGAAGTCCGCGCGCTTGGGGAACGACTGCTTGATCTGGTCATCCAGTTGCTTCTGCACCTGCGCGGGCTTGGCGGTGAGGTTCCGCGCGTCAGCCTCCTTGAGCAGCCACTGGGACTGGATCAGGAACTGCATCACCTGAGTCTTGAGCCCGTTGTACTGCTGCTCGCACTGCGCCTTGAGCGCTGCTGCCGACGGCTTCTTCTGCCCCTTCGGCACCGGCTGCTTCTGGAGCGTGGCCACGCAGTTCGTGTAGTTCGGCGGGTCCGGGATCGCCGGCTGAGCGGTGCTGCCCGGCGGCACGGACTGCCGTGCGGCCACCGCGAGCCAGTGGTTGAAGTCGGTCTTCTTGATCGACGTGCCGTCGACGGTCGCGACCGAATCGGTGGGTACGCCACTTCCGCAGCCCGCTACGAGAAGCGCAGCGGCAAGCGTGGGCAGGGCAACGACGGAGAGCAGCTTTCGTTTCATTCAGAAAAGAGGTGTCGGTGACTCGGCGGTTGCGCGCGGGGATGCGCGAGCCTCCCGGGCCTTGCGCGCAGGGAATCGATACTAGCGAACGTTTTCGTTCCGTGGCGACGCTTAAGACACGCTTAGGATCGCCTCGGCCGCGGCGACCACCGCCGGGAAGCGCGCAGCGGGATCGTCCGGCACGCGAACCTTCACGGTGCTGCGTCCGGACTCGTAGATCGCCCCGGGAAGCGCGGCGCGCAGCGCCTTGGTGCCGTTCGAGTCGAGCTCGATCGGCGAAACGGTGAGCTGGCCGCCGCGGAAGCCGACGTCCTTGGCGCCCGCGCGGCCGAGCTTGATGCGCGCATCCTGGAGCCGTATGAGGTTGTCGAGCGGCGGCGGCACCGGCCCGAAGCGGTCCTCGAGCTCCTCGCGCAGCACGATCAGGTCCGCGATCTCCTTCGCGCCCGCCACGCGCCGGTGGATCTCGATCTTCGCCGCCTCGTACGGCACGTACTCGCCCGGCACATAAGCGTCCACTGGAATGTCGAGCCGCACGGGCTCGGGCGCCTCGTCCGCGCTCGTGCCGGACAGGGCGGCCACGGCCTCGTCCAGCATCGCCACGTAGAGCTCGAAGCCCACGGCGGCCACGTGGCCCGACTGCTCCTCGCCCAGCAGGTTGCCCGCGCCGCGGATCTCGAGGTCGCGCATCGCGATCTTGAAGCCGGAGCCGAGCTCGGTGTAGTCGGACAGCGTGGAGAGCCGCTTCTGCGCCTCCTCCGTGAGCGCCGCGTGTGAGGGGTAGAAGAGGTACGCGTAGGCGCGCTCGCGAGAGCGGCCCACGCGGCCACGGATCTGGTACAGCTGAGCGAGGCCGAGCACGTCGGCGCGCTCGACGATCAGCGTGTTGGCGGTGGGGATGTCGAGCCCGGCCTCCACGATCGTCGTGCACACGAGCACATCCGCCTCGCCGCGCAGGAACTCGAGCATCACCGCCTCGAGCTGCTTCTCGTCCATCTGCCCGTGCGCCACGGACACGCGCGCCTTGGGGCAGAGCGCGCGAATGCGTTCCGCGGTCTCGTCGATCGTGTCCACGCGGTTGTGGAGGAAGAACGCCTGGCCGCCTCGCGCGAGCTCGCGCTCGATCGCCTGCTTCACGAGCTCCTCGTCGTACTCGCCGACGTAGGTGCGCACCGGGCGCCGGCCCTCGGGCGGCGTCTCGATCACGGAGATGTCGCGCAAGCCGGCGAGCGACATCTGCAGCGTGCGAGGGATCGGCGTGGCCGATAGCGACAGCACGTCCACGCGCAGCTTGAGCTGGCGCAGCAGCTCCTTCTGCTTCACGCCGAAGCGCTGCTCCTCGTCAACGATCAGCAGGCCGAGCTCCTTCGGCCTCACGTCGCGCGACAGCACGCGGTGGGTGCCGATCAGGATGTCGACCTTCCCCTCGCCGAACGCCTGCAGCGCCTCCTTCACCTCCTTGTTCGAGCGGAAGCGGGAGGCCATCTCGATCTTGAACGGGAAGTCGCGCAGGCGCTCCGTGAAGGTGCCGTAGTGCTGCTGGGCGAGCACCGTGGTGGGCACGAGGAACAGCACCTGCTTGCCGTCGGCCGCCGCCTTGAACGCCGCGCGCAGCGCCACCTCGGTCTTGCCGTAGCCCACGTCGCCGCAGATGAGGCGGTCCATCGGGCGCGCCTCCTCCATGTCGGCCTTCACGGCCTCGATGGCGTCGAGCTGGTCCGGCGTCTCCTGGTAGGGGAACGCCTGCTCGAAGTCGATCTGCCACTCGCCGTCCGGCGGGAACGCCAGCCCCGCGCGGCGACGGCGCTCGGCGTAGAGGTTGATCAGCTCGCCCGCGAGCGCCTGCGCCGCGCGGCGGGCGCGGATCTTCATCTTCTCCCACTGGGTGCCGCCGAGCTTCGAGAGCGGCGGGTTGCCGGCGTCGGCACCCACGTAGCGGCTGAGCTTGTGCAGCTGGTCGCTCGGCACGAACACGCGGTCGCCGTCGCGGTACTCGAGCTCGAGGTAATCACGCGTCACGCCGCCGACCGTTTTCGTCTCGAAGCCGGTGAAGCGCGCGATGCCGTGGTCCTCGTGCACAACCGCATCGCCGCTGCGAAGGCTGGTGAAGGAGGCGATCGCTCCGGTGGACGGGCCGGCCGGCGCCTGGCGGCGGCGCAAGAGCCGGTGCTCGGGCAGCACCGCGAGCTTGAGCTGCGGGGCGAGGAACCCCTCGCGCAGGCTGGCAGCGGCGAACATCACGCCGGGCTCGTGCGCCACCTGCCCATCGAGGAACTCGGCCCGCACCCGGGCCAGGTTGTACTGGGCGCGCTCGGCCTCTCCGCGGCGCGCCCACGCCACGACGGTCCGGTAGCCCGACCTAACGAGCTTCTCGAGCTCGGGCTCGGCCTCGCGCAGCGAACGTGCGGCCGTGTCGGCGCCCTGCGCCCTGAACTCGTGCGGCTGATCCCCGCTGATGCTCGAGAGCTTGATCTCGGTGAGCGCTCGAAGCTCCTGTTCGAGGCGGTCCGGCTCCACGTAGAGGTGGTGCGCGTCGCGGTCGTGGAAGCTCGTGGTCACGTCCTGCCAGAGGTCTGCCAGCGCCGGCTCGACCTCCTCCTCGGCCGCGGCCACCACGAGCGCGGACTCGGGCATGAGGGACAGGAAGGTGCAGAAGCGGTCCACCGGCAGGAGCTCCGCAACGTCCGGGCGCTCCTCCTCTGTCGCGGCCATCTCGGCCAGCTCGCGGTGCTCGGGAGCAAGCTCGGCTGCCGGGGCGATCTCCACCGTGTCCGCCTCCTCGAGCGAGCGTTGCGTGAAGGTCGAGAAGTACGTGAGGCGCTCCACCTCCACGTCGAAGAGCTCGCAGCGCACGGCGCGGTCCTCGGTGGCCGGGTATACGTCGAGGATGTCCCCGCGGATGGCGAACTGGCCGCGGTCCTCCACCTGGTGAACGCGCTCGTAGCCGCAGGCCACCAGCTGGTCCGCCGCCTCCTCGAGGTCGATCAGGCCGCCCCTGTCGATCGTGAAGCCATGCGGGCGAAGCTCGGGATCCGGCACCTTCTCGGCGAGCGCGGCCGCGCTCGCCACCACCACCGCACCGTCGCCCTCGATGAGAGCGTCGAGCGCGGCGATGCGAAGCCCCACGAGGTGCGGCGGCGGGGCCAGGTGCGACTCGTACTGCACGCCGCGCGCCGGGTAGAAGCGCACCGGCCGCGGGGCGAGGAAGGCCTTGAGGTCCGCGGCGAGGTCGCGCGCGGAGCGGTCGTCTCCCGCCACCACGAGGGCGGGGCGGGACGGGTCCGAGTCCACGAGCGCCGCGAGCAGGTAGGGGCGCAGGCTGGAGGAAACGAATGCCCGCTGCGGCTCGGTGCGCGCGGAGTCCACGAGCGCCGTGACGGCGTCGTTCTCATGGGCGTATGTGAGCAGCTGGCGTAGCGACATCGGGCAGCGCAAACGGCCGCCCGAGACGCCGCGCGGCAGTTGCTAGCCGATTCTAGATAGCGCCTCTGGCTCGACCTCGACGGCCGACACGTTCTGTTCGAGATGCTCCACCGATGAGGTGCCGGGGATCGGGATCATCACCGGCGAGCGGTGCAGAAGCCACGCGAGCGCGAGCTCGTTCGGCACGTCCGAGCGGCCCGCCTCGAGCGGCGCCCAGGGAATGAAGCCGATGCCGTCGCGCTCGCACGCCTCGAGCACGTCCTCCGAGCTCCGGTCGGCGAGGTTGTAGCGGTTCTGGACCGACACGACGTCGACGATGCCGCGCGCGGTCTCGAGCTCGGCAGTGTCGACGTTCGATACGCCGGCGAGGCGGATCTTGCCCTCGTCCTGGAGCTCCTTGATCGCGCCGACCGATTCCTCGTAAGGCACCTTTTGGTCGACGGTGTGGAGTTGGTAGAGGTCGATGCGGTCGACCTTCAGCCGCCGCAGGCTCGCCTCGCACGCCTCCTTGAGATGCTCGGGCCGGCAGTCCGGACGCCACTTGTTGGGGCCGTCGCGCAGGAAGCCGCCCTTCGTCGCGATCAGGAGCCCGTCAGGGTATGGGTGGAGCGTTTCCGCGATCAGGTTCTCGCTCACCTCTGGGCCGTACGAGTCGGCGGTGTCGATGAAGTTGATGCCGAGCTCGAGGGCGCGCAGCAGCACCCGTTTGCACTGCTCGCGGTCGGCCGGCTCTCCCCAGATGCCGTCGCCGGTGAGCCGCATGGCGCCGAAGCCGAACCGGTTCACCTCGAGTTCTCCGCCGAGCTTGAAGGTGCCGGCGTGTGTAGCTGTGGTGGTCATGCCGCGCAGCTACCCACCGGACGACTCGATCAACCGCTCAGCTTCGTCAGCGGCGCGACCGATCAGCGCCTCCACGTCCGCCTTCGGCTCCCGGAACTTCGCGAGCACGTACGACGCGACGATGTCCGGATCGCTCGACTCTGGGCGCCCGACTCCCACGCGAACCCGCTGGAAGTCCGCGCTCCCGAGCCCCTGCTTCAGCGATTTCAGACCGTTGTGGCCGGCCAGCCCGCCACCGAGACGAGTCCGGATCTCGCCGAACGGCAGGTCGATCTCGTCGTGGATCACGAGCACGTGGTCGAGCGGGACGCCGTATGCCCCGCGGGCGGGGCCGGCCGACTTGCCGGCCTCGTTCATGAAGGTCTGCGGCAGGAGCACGGCCACGTGCGGCCCTCCCGGGCCGGTCCGGCCGTGGGTGATGAGGCCCGCGTACTTCTTCTTCGCCTTCGGGAGCTGCCAGCGCGAGGCCAGCTCGTTCGCCACCTCGAAGCCGACGTTGTGACGAGTTCCCGCGTAGCGGTCGCCGGGGTTGCCCAGCCCGACGATCAGCCAGTCGGCCCGGCCGCGGTCCCCGCCGCGCCGGAAGAGGCTCAGGACTCTTCGCCGCCCTCTGCCGCAGCTTCGCCGGCTGCCTCAGCCTCGTCGCCGGTTGCGCCCTCGGCGCCGGCCTCGGCCTCAGCCTCCGCGGCTGCCTCGGCCTCCTCGCCCACGAGCTCGGTCTCCTCCTCGATCTCCGGCTCCACAACCTCGGTGGGCACGGTGATCGTGGCGATGATCGTCTCCTCGGGGTCGTCGAGGAAGGCCACGCCCTGCGGCGCGCTGATCTCGGAGAGGTGCATCGTGGCGTTGATGTCCATGCCGGACACGTCGACCGTGATGCGCTCGGGGATGTCGGTGGGCAGCGCCTCGATGTTGAGCTCGCGGGTGACGTGCTCGAGCACGCCGCCCTCCTTCACGCCGGGCGCCTCCTCGACGTTCTCGAGCTCGAGCGCGACCGTCGAGCTGATCTTCTCGTCGAGACGGACCTGCAGGAGGTCGATGTGCATCACGTCGCCGCGGACCGGGTGGTGCTGCTGGTCCTTGACGATCACCGGGCGGGCCGTGCCGCCGCCGATCTTCAGGTCGATCAGCGCCGAGCCGTCATGCAGCGCGGCGCGCAGCGTCCGGTAGTTGACCTTGAACGGCACGCAATCGTCGCCGCCATAGACCACGCCGGGCACGTAGCCGTCCTTGCGGAGGCGCTTGGTGGCGCGGGTGCCGCGCTCCTCGCGCTCCTCGACTTCAAGTGATGGGCGTTTTCCGTCTGCCATGCAGTCGGCCAGTGTAGCGACCGGTTGCTGTTTAACCTCAGTGAGCAGTGGCGAAGGAAGACAACAGCATCCCCACCGGGCGCATCAGGCGCACGGCCAAGGTGGCGTCGGCCCTCGGCGCGAGCGGTGCCGGCTACGCGGGCGCGCGGGCGCGATCCGTGGGTCGAAGCGAGGAGGCCCGCACCGAGCATCTCGACCGTGCGCACATGGAGGCGGCCGAGCGGATGGTGGACGCCCTCGGTTCGATGAAGGGCGCGGCGATGAAGATCGGGCAGCTCGCCTCGTTCATCGATACGGACTTCCTCCCGCCCGAGTACCGCGAGCTCTACCAGGAGAAGCTCTCCAAGCTGCGCGACTCCGCACCGCCGATGCCGTGGAAGGACGTGAAGGCGGTGCTCGAGGACGAGCTGGAGGAGCCGGTGGAGGAGCTGTTCGAGGAGTTCGACCACGACGCCGCCGCGTCCGCGTCGATCGGTCAGGTGCACCACGCCGTGCTGCCGGACGGCCGCAAGGTGGCGGTGAAGGTGCAGTACCCGAAGGTGGCGAAGGCGCTCGAGGCGGACCTCTCGAACGCCGGCATGATCCTGCGTCTGGCGAAGGCGATCGCGCCCGGGCTCGACGCGCGGGCAGCGGCTCGCGAGCTCCGCGAGCGCGTGCTCGAGGAGCTCGACTACGAGTACGAGGCGCAGAACCAGCGCACGTTCGCCCGCGCCTATCGCGGTCACCCCTTCATCTACGTGCCGGACGTGATCACGCGGCTCTCGCGCCGGCGAGTGCTCGTCACCGAATGGGTGGATGGGGAGAGCTTCGAGACCGCGCGCTCGCTCCCCCAGGAGGAGCGGGACCGCATCGGCGAGATCATCTACCGCTTCTACTACGGCTCGATCTACCACCTGCAGCACTTCAACGCCGACGCCCATCCCGGCAACTACCTGCTCATGGAGAACGGGAAGGTGGCGTTCCTCGACTTCGGAATGACCAAGCAGCTCGACAAGGAGCAGATCGAGCTCGAGATCGCCGCGCTGGACGCCGCGTTCGAGGGCGACCCGGAGCGCCTGCGCTCCGCCTTGCACGACCTCGGGTTCCTCGCCAATCCCAAGCGCATCGACGCCGAGCGGCTGATGGAGCACGTGAAGGAGGTGGGCGGCTGGTACATGGAGGATCGCGAGCTGACCATCGACTCCGAGCTCGTGATGCGCGTGATCACGGCGTCGTCCGATCCGCGCTCGGAGTTCTTCGACGTGATGCGACGGGAGAACCTCCCCGCCAACGAGATGATGGGGCGGCGCATGGAGGCGGGCGTGCTGGCGGTGCTGGGGCAGCTGCGCGCCACGCGCAACTGGTGGCGCATCGGCCGCGAGTGGTGGTTCTGTGGCGAGCCGGCTACCGAGCTGGGCCGTGAAGAGTGGGCCTACTTCGAGGCGAAGGGCGAGAAGCGGGTGCGCAAGTTTGGTGCTCGCGCCACCACCTAGGCCGCGGGCCACGGGCCGGGTCTAGAAGAGCTGGTTCTCGCCGGCGAAGATCTCTGACACCGAGCCGTCCGTGAAGATCTGACGGACGCTGTCGGTGAGGATGTCGCTGCAGGTCAGCACGCGGACGAGGCCCTCGGGCGCACCGTCGCGGAGTGGCACCGTGTCCGTGACGAGGATCCCGGAGAGCGGCGATTCGGACAGCGTCTGGAACGCGTTCCCCGAGAAGAGGCCGTGGGTGGCGACGGCGTACACCTCGCTTGCGCCGGACTCCATGACGGTGCGCGCGCCGGCGGCGAGCGTGCCGCCCGTGTCGATGATGTCGTCGACGATGACGGCGCGGCGGCCGCGCACGTTCTCGATGCCGATCACGTAGCCGATCTCCGCGACCTGCTGCGCGGGGCGCTCCTTTTCGAGCAGCGCGTACTCGGTCCCGACCTTCTCCGCGAACTTGCGCGTGAGCTTCACGCGGCCCGCATCCGGGGCGATGATCACAAGGTCCGACGCGGGACCGAGCTGGTCCTTGACGTACTGGGACAGGATGTTCATCGCCGTCATGTGGTCGACTGGCTTCTGGAAAAAGCCCTGCAACTGGCCAGCGTGGAGGTCCATCGTCACGAGCCGGTCTATGCCGGCGGACTCGAGCATGCGCGCCACGAGTCGCGCCGTGATCGGCTCGCGCGGCGCGGACTTCTTGTCCTGACGCGAGTAGCCGTACCAGGGGGTGACGGCGATCACGCGATGCGCGGACGCGCCCACCGCGGCGTCCACCATGATGAGCAGCTCCATCAGCGCGTCGTTCGGAGTGAGGGCCTCGCGGGGGTTGCCGGCGATTGACTGCACGATGAAGAGGTCGGCGCCGCGGATCGACTCGCTGTAGCGGCAGTACACCTCACCGTCGGTGAAGGTCTTGAGCCCGGCGTCCGTGAGGCCGACGCCCATCTTCTCGGCGATGCTCGCGCCGAGCTCGCGGCTGGCCCGGCCGGCGGTGATCATCAGCCGCTTGTCGTAGCCAAACGGCAGGCTCGTGGCGAGGGGGCGCGACTCAGTCTCCACGCTGCTCATCTGACGCCTCTTGTTCCTTTCGCTTGGCGTAGCCCTCGACGTTTTTCTGCCGAGCCCGAGCGATTCCGAGAGCGCCATCGGGGACATCCTCGGTGATGACGGACCCGGCACCAGTGTACGCGTCGTCGCCGACGCTAACGGGGGCCACGAACGACGTGTCGACCGAGGTTTTCGCGCGATTTCCGATCTTCGTGCGGCTCTTCTTGCGAGTGGCGGCGTTGTAGTTCGCGGTGATGTTTCCGGCCCCGATGTTTGCCTGCTCCCCCACGTCGGCATCGCCGAGGTAGGAGAGGTGCGGAACCTTGGTCCCGCGGCCGATGTCCGAGTTCTTCACCTCCACGAACGTGCCAATCTTGGCTCCCTCGCGAACGACCGTGCCGGGGCGCAGGTAGGCGAACGGGCCGATCCTGCCGCCGTTCTCCACCTCGCAGTCGACGAGGTACGAATGGGCTACCCAGACGCCGTCTCCCAAACGCGCATTGATCAGTGTGGTGTGCGGACCGACATCGCAGCCGCTTCCGATGCGAGTGCCGGCCTGGATCGTCACCCCGGGGCCGATCACCGTGTCCTCGCCTATCTGGACGTCGGCCTCGATCGTGGTCGTCTGCGGCGATGCGAAGGTCACGCCGTTCAACGCGTGCTCCTCGATCAGCCGCTGGGACAAGTGGCGCTCCACCTCCATCAGATCCGCCCGAGTGTTCACGCCGATGGAGCTCAGAACGTCTCCGGTCATCTCGGCGGCGATGCGCCCGCCATTCTCCTTGATCACGGGGAAGACGCCCGTGAGGTAGCGCTCGCCGCCAGTCTCGTTCACCGAGTCGAGCGCGCCGAACAGGGCTCCCGCCTGGAACGCGTAGGCGCCGATGTTGATCTCGCGGATCTGCAGCTCCTCCGGCGGCACGTTCTCCGGATGCTTCGTCTCGACGATGCGCGCCACCGAGTCGTCCGCCGCGCGGATCACGCGGCCGTAGCCGGCCGGATCGATCTGGTCGGTGGTGAGCAGCGTGGCGGCGGCGCTCTCCTTCTCGTGGCGGTTCACTAGCGACGCGATCAGGTCCGCCGAGATCAGCGGGTGGTCCCCGGAGAGGACGACCACCGTCGCGTCGGAGGTGATGCCGTCGCGCGCGGCGAGCACCGCCGAACCGGTGCCCTCGCCCGTGGTCTGCTCGGCAGCCTCCACGCCCTCGGGCAGCTCCTCCGCCACGCCCTCGCCGGGCCGCGTGACGCAGACGATGCGGCTGGCGCCAGCGCGCTGCGCAGCCTCGATCACCCAGTGGATCATCGGTCGGCCGCAGACCGGATGCAGCACCTTCGGCAGCGACGAACGCATCCTGGTGCCGTGTCCCGCGGCCATGATCAGGACGGTGGGCTTGGCCATCGAGCGGAGCGTAGCCGAGCGTCGGCTTGGAGTAGGTTCGCCGGCGGCGGAGCCAGGAGTGGGATCAGTGACCATCCGTCCCGCTCTTCCGCTCCCGTTCGTACTGCCGAACCCACTTCCGGATCGCGTTGTCCGACACGCCGTACTTCCGCCCGACCGCGAGGTAGCTCGTGGCGGCTATCTCGGCCATGAGCTGTTCGTAGGGTGGGCGCTCGACCTTTCGCGTCTCCGGTCTCCCACGGCCAGACCTATCCCACCGCTGGCCGCAGAATCGAGAGCAGTAGCGTTGCCTGCGATTGGCAGGCACGAACTCGGTGCCGCATCGGAGGCAACCGCGCCGCGCGCGCTGAAGGCGGTTCTTGCGACCGCAGTGCGTATCGAGGGTCGCCGCGCAGTTAGGGCAGACGATGCGAAGGTTCTCGAGACGGTTGTCGTTGGGTATTCCGTTGATGTGGTCGAGGATGAGGGCCATCGGGCGGCCCTTCCAGACTTCGCCTTGCCCACACATCTCGCAGCGCGGCAGCTTGATTCCCTCCTCGTAGAGCCGCCGCTTGAGATGTCCGCGGTGATACGTGGAGCGCTCGACCAAGATCTCGCCGAGCGGAGTCCGAGCTCGCAGGAGGTGCGTGGGCGCACGGTCGTAGTTGAAGTGCGAGGTGCTGATTCCCCACAACTCCACGTACTTCTTGATGGTGGCGTGATTACCACCCGCCGCCCGGAGACCTAACCGTCTCAGCGCGTCGCTGAACGAGAACGACTCAGCAATTACCCGTCTCAGCGTTGGCTCGTCATACCGTGCCATAGCGAACGTATGTTCGCCTGACGAGCGGACGGAAGCGCTAACAATCCAGGTGAGCTGGGGAGCCTGGACTTGAACCAGAACTTCAACATCCAAAGTGTTGCGTGCTGCCGATTACACCACTCCCCAAGTGGTCGGGAGGAGCGTAGCGGCGGGCCGCAGGGATTGGTCTGGCGCCGCCACCTCTCCCGCGAGATGCAGCGGCGCCAGGTTTTTTCGGAGCGCTACAGGCCGGCCGGGTGGCGCACCACGTAGCCGCTCGTGGATGCCCGGGTGGTCCGCCAGCGGGGGCCGCTCTCGCCGCTACCCGAGGTGTCGAAGCGCAGGCCCGCCACGACCATGTACGCATGGCCTGAATTCGCGTACACGGTGATCCACTTACCCCGGCCGCCCGAGCCCCAGCTCTCGAAGTCGCTCGAGTCGAGCGGACGCGTGACGAGGTCGGCTCCGTGCAGCGCGTGGCTCACGGCGCCCGAGCAGTCGAACGCGGTGTCGTTGAAGCTGCCGTGTCCGCCGCCGTAGCGGTAGGGGTCGTGGGTGATCTCGTTCGCCGCCGAGATCACCTCCTGCACCTCCACCGGAGCGTCTGCCGGCGCCTGTGCGGTGTGCCCATCGCTCGAGATCACCGCCTTCTCGCCGGGCACGGGATCGCTCGGCTGAGTGGGGTTCGAGGCGAGCGCCTGCATCCGCTTGCGCAGCAGCGCCTCCTCGGGCGGATCGACAATCCCGTCCACCGTCAGGTTCTCGTGGCGCTCGAAGCGGCGCACCGATCGCAGCGTGCCCGGCCCGAACACCCCGTCGATCGAAGTGCGATAGCCGAGATGCGTGAGCCACGACTGGAGCACCTTCACGTCGTGACCTCGGGAGCCCTTCCTCAGAGTCGAGTCGCCAAACCGCGCAAACGCGGCGGGCGCGAGCGCCAATCCCATCAGGGCCGTCAGAGCGCACGCGAGCCATGCGCGCCCCAAGGGAGCCTTTCTCATGTGCCAATCTCTCTTTCGTCAGCGCTTCCGGGGTTAGCTGACGGGCTCGCGCGGAAAGAGTCGCGCTACGTCGCGATTGACGATTCGCCCCGACGAACTGGGTCCCCCGGCCGCCGTCACCACCGAGAGCGGTGGCAGCGGTTCAGCAAGGTTGGTTCAACAGGGTTCTAACGCATTTGGCCGACGGAAGTCGCGCGGGGGTCAGCGGTCCTTCTCTTCACGTGGAACCCGCCCCGCCTCGGCGCCCGGCTCCGTGGCCGGCCCATGCGGAGCGAGGATGCCGAGAACCCGCATGGCCTTCAGGCCGAGCCCGAGCCGCTCGCGCCCATCGGTGGACGCGACGTCGAGCCCGGTGAGCTCCTTCACGCGCTCGAGCCGGTAGCGGACCGTGTGGCGGTGCGTGTAGAGACGCTGCGCCGTCTGCGCCACGTTGCCATCCGCATCGAGGAACGTCTCGAGCGTGCGCACGAGCTCGGTCTCGTACTGCTCGTCGTACACCACAAGCGGGGCGACCGTCTCCTCGTGGAAACGCCGCAGCTCCTCGGGGTCCTCCACCATCGCGGGGAGCAGAAGCCGGTAGGCGCCCGTCTCCTCGAACGCCAGCTCGGGCATGCCCTGCGCTACGGCCACATTGGCGGCGAGGAATGCCTCCGCGCCCGCCCGGTGGAGGTCCACCGGGTCGGCCGCCGGGCGGCTGCGAGCAACCGCGACCATGAAACCGGGCATGCTCGCCTCGAGCTCCTGCCGCATCGCGTGGACGGCTCGCGAGGCGAGCTCGGGGTCCGCCCCCGGGAGCGCCACCACAAGCTCCGCGTCGTGCTGCGCGCGGCCCCAGGTGCGGAGCTCGACCCAGGCCGCGAGATAGCCGCGCTCGACCGTGCGCACCCCTCGCTCGGCCACGCTCAAGACCCGCGCGCGCCAGTCGCCCTCGGTCGGCTGTAGAGGCAGCGCGCGGAGGACGACCATGCTGCCGCCGCCCGCGAGGTCGATCCCGAGCTCGTTCCCGCGCGCGACGATGTTCTCGCGGTCGGTGACGCGGCGATCGAGCACGTCCGAGATGAACGCGGCGGCCGCCGCCTCGCTCGCTCGACCCGGCGCCTTGGAGCGCTCGACCTCCTGCGCGATCAGCGCGCCCAGCAGCCTGAGCAGCGCAGCCGGCGGAGCTTCGCCACGCGCGCGGTAGCGCAGCTGCCCCGCACTCACGTCCGCCACCCGCAGCTCGAGGATGTCGCCGCTCGAGAGCACAGCGCGCTCGTCGTCAGGCGACGCGCACGCCACGGCGAGCACGTTCGCCGACGCGTCCACCACGGCCACGCTCGCATTCAGCGCCTTCGACACCGCGCGCGCCACGGCCGGCAGCCCCGCGCCAGACTCAACCGCCTCCGACACATCGGCGACGGCCTCTAGAAATGCTGGATTTGCAGCGCTTTCGGTGCGCTGCTCGGCTGGCGGCATGGGGAGCAGTTTAGGCGGGGCTGCCTGTTCGGGGGTTGGCCGAACAGGCAGCAGTGAGGTGCAGGACCCGAGGTGGGGCTGGTATCCCAATTGGCTGTTCCCTCGCAACAGCCACCTGGGATAGCTCGCGTCAACATTCCTGGATTGACCCCCGTATAGGGGGCTCAGGCAGGAACCTTCGGTGCGATCGCCGGGCTCAGCCCGCGTATTGGTCGTAGAACCACACGATCGCGAAGCCGATCCCGGTTCCGACCCCCAGCAGCGTGACGAGCATGAACAGCGTGAGGAAGCTCGCCGCGAGCCGTTCCCACACCCGCCCGTACGACGCCCACGCCGGCGCGAGGATGAACACGCTGTAGCCCACGAGCGCCACGGCGCCGGCGCCGATCAGAGCCCAGGTTGTGGGTGAGAGGCTGGTCATCGGTCAGGTCCTCGCTGGGGCAGTGTCGCGCATGTAGAGGACGACGAGCGCCACGATGGCGCACAGCCCGAAGATACCGAAGCCGAGGCCCCATCCGGCGGCGACGTCCGACCAGTAGTGGGCGCGCAGGTACAGCCTCGACATGCCGACCGAGACGACCACGAGGATCGTGCCGAGCAGGACGAGCAGACGCCGCGTGAAGCCCGGGATCACCCGCCAGGCGATCACCGCCATCGCCACGTACGCGGTGGAGTACGCAGAATGTCCGCTGGGGAAGCTCGCGCCGAGCGTGTGCACGAGCTTGTGCGGTGGGCGCGGCCTGTCGACGCCCGCCTTGGTCGCCGTCACCGCGATCAGGAGCACGACGAAGCCCACGAGCAGCGCCGCCAGCTCCACCGGACGCCGCCGCAGGGCGAGCGCCACAACCGAAATCGCCACGAACAACCCGACCACCGGGGAGGAGCCGAGGTTCGTGTAGACCTTCACCACGTCCACCAGCCCCGAGGTGCGCGTGCGGTCGGCCAGCTTGAGCAGCGAGCTGTCCGCCGGGGTGAGCATGCTCGGGTCGCCGCCGAGCGTGATCGCGTACGCGATGAAGACGTAGAGGCCAACCGCGGTGACCGCGAGCGCCGTGGTGAACTCGAGCCCGAGCGCTCCGGGCGTGAGCCGCTCGCCGAGGAAGCGCAGGCGCGGCGCGATGAACGCGACGGCGGGCTTCAGCAGCCTCCGCCACAGCGGGCCGATCACCGGCTTCCCCTCCACCCACGCCTCGAGCCGTGCGCGCTCCGCCGGATCGCGGAGCTTCTTGCGCGCCCACCAGATCGCCACGCCCACGGCCATCACGAGGCTGAAGATCAGCGTGGCGCGCCCGGCGATCTTCGTCACCTGGTCGAACGAGCGATAGAAGATGAAGCCGAGCACGCACAGCCCCGGCCCCCAGATGCCGGTGCCGAGGATGCTGTAGGGGATGAAGCGCCGGTACTGCATCCCCGACGTGCCGGCCACGAACGGCGCGATCGGCCGCACGAAGCCGATGAAGCGGCCGACGAGCACAGTGGCGCCGCCCCGCTTCTTGAAGTGCTCGTCCACCTGGGCGAGCCGCTCGGGCGTGATCCGCACCTTCGGTCCGTGTTTCTCGAGGAAGCGGCGCCCGAGCCGGCGCCCCAGGAAGAAGCTGAGGCTGTCGCCCGACAGCGTGCACACCCACACGATCGCGATCAGCACGAAGATGTTGATCGTGCCCTGGCCCGCGATCACGCCGCCCAGGAGCACGGTGAATTCGCCGGGAGCCACGAGCCCGACGAACGCGCCCGTCTCGGCGAAGGCCATGAAGCCCACGAGCGCGTACGTCCACGGACCGAGAGCCTTCGCCAGATCCTCGATGCCCTTCTGGATGTTCACGTGCGCGAGCACGCCGCTCCCGTACACCGCGAGGCCCGCCGCAACCACCAGCCCGACCACCAAACGTTCGCCCGCGAGCTGCTTGCGCCGCACCAGCACGAAGGCGAGCAGCAGGACAGCTACGACCAGGGCGACGATGTGGCTGGGACTCATCCAGTGGCGAGCCTAGTAACGAGCGCGCCGGGCACGCCGGCGGCGGCGCGCTCGGCCATCGCGGGACCGGAGAAAATGCCGAACGCCGTCGGCCCCGAGCCGCTCACCGCGGCCGCCAGCGCGCCGGCCTCGCGCAGCCGCTCGATCGGCACGCCGATGTCCGGCCGCAGCGACATCGCGGCCGGCTGAAGGTCGTTCTCCACTCCGGCGGCAAGGATCGCGAGCGTGCCGCCCGCCAGCGCCCGCAGGGCGTCGGGATCGAGCTGCTCGCGCGTGCTCTCGATCCGGTCGGCCTCCCTGTAGACGTCCGCCGTCGAGAGCCCGTTCTCGGAAGGCACGAGCACGAGGCCCATCGCAGGAAGGTCGAGACGCTCCACGTTCTCGCCCGCGCCGGTCACGAGCGCGTGGCGGGGCTTGATCTGGCTGGGTACGTCGGCGCCCAGCTCGGCTGCGAGCTGCCGCAGCTCCTCCGTGTCGAGCGGCCGTCCGGCGAGCTCGTTGGCCGCGCGCAGCGCCGCGGCGGCATCCGCGCTCCCGCCGCCCAGCCCCGCCGCGACCGGGATCCTCTTGTCGATCGTCACCTCGAGCGGCGGCAGCCCGGGGTCCACCCGCTCGCGAAAGAGCCGGAGCGCGCTCTCCACCAGGTTCGGGCCGTCCACTCCGGGACACAGCACCCGGTCAGCATCGTCCTCGCTGGCCCGCACGGTGAGCTCGTCGGCGAGACGCAGCGAGGCAAAGATCGAGCAGATCTCGTGCAGACCGTCCGCGCGCGGGTGGCCCACCTGGAGCACGAGGTTGACCTTCGCCGGAGCCGATTCGCGAATCATCCGAGCCGTTCCTCCAGTGCGGCGAAGTCCTGCGGCGAGAGCCTCTCCGCCCGGGCGTCCGGGGGTTGCCCGATTTCCTCGAGCGCCGCGCGCGCCCGATCGCGGATGCCCGGCCGCGCAAGCGCCAGCGACCCTGCCAGCGCCTTGCGCCGGTGGGCGAACCCATCGTGCACCAGCTTCACGAGCGTCGCGTCGGGAGGTGCCGCCGTGCGACGCAGGAGCACCAGCGCGGACTCCACGTTCGGCACCGGGTGGAACACGTTGGCTGACACCTTCCGTAGCACCTTCACCTCGGCGGACAGCTGCGCGAGCACCGACGTCGCGCCGTAGATCTTCGACCCCGGCGCGGCGGCCAGCCGCTCGCCAACCTCGCGCTGAACCATCGCCACCACGAGCGTGGCGTCCGGCAGCTCCTCGAGCGCCTTCAGGATCACCGTCGCGGCCACACCGTACGGGAGGTTGGCCACCACCTTGTTCGGCGGCGGGCGCAACTCCGCGAAGTCGAGCTGCACCGCGTCCGCAAGGTGCAGGGTCGCGCGCTCGCCGAAGGGGTCGAGCGCATCGCGCAGCGCCGGCTCGAGCGACCGGTCCACCTCCACCACGTGCAGATGCGCCACTCGCTCCGCCAGGTACTCCGATAGCACGCCGAGCCCGCCGCCGACCTCGAGCACAACATCGTCGGGTGCGAGCTCCGCGGCTCGGCCGATCACGCCGAGGATGTTGTCGTCCACCAGGAAGTTCTGGCCGAGCTCGCGGTTCGGCCGCACGCCGAACTCGCGCATTCGCCGCCTGCTCGCCTGCCCCGTCACCAGCCGGCGAAGACCCGCGCGGCGTTGCGCTCAACTGCCGCGTCGAGCTGCTCGTAGGGGATGCCCCGCAGCTCCGCGACGAACTGCGCCGTGGCCACGACGTTCGCCGGCTCGTTCGGCTTCCCGCGGACGGGCTGCGGCGCGAGGTACGGCGAGTCCGTTTCCACCAGCAGGAGCTCCTCGGGAAGGTCGCGTGCGGCCGCCTGCAGTTCCACCGCCTTTGGGTAGGTCACGTTGCCGGCGAACGAGCACATGTAGCCGCGCTCCACGCATTCCTCCACGCGCGACGGCGCGGAGAAGCAGTGCAGGATCACGGTGAGCTCGCTCGCACGATCGCGGAGCAGATCGAACGTGTGCTCCTCCGCCTCGCGAGTGTGGATCACGAGCGGTAGCCGCGTTCGCGCGGCGAGGTCGATCTGAGCCTCGAAGGCGCGGCGCTGGTCGTCGCGCGGTGAGTGGTCGCGGAAGTAGTCGAGCCCGGTCTCGCCGGTCGCCCGCGCGCGCGGGTCGGCGGCGGCGCGCTCGATGGCGTGCAGATCCGCCTCGCCGAAGCCCTCGGTGTAGTGCGGATGGCGGCCCACGATCGCCACCACGTTGTCGAACTCGTGGGCGGCCTGTAGAGCCCGCTCGATCGACTCGTCATGCATGCCCACGGTGGCGAGATGCGTGACCCCGGCCGCGCGCGCCCGCTCCACAAGCTCGGCGTCCGGCGGCTTGCAGGAGTCGAGATGGCAGTGGGTGTCGACCACCGCTCTACGCGGCCGCTGGCGACTCGATGCGCGGGAAGAGCGGATCGAGCTTTCCCACCGTTGCGCCGCCGGCCCCCGCCCCGAAAGAGGCAACGTCGTAGGAGAGCTCTTCCTGCCCGAGCGCCGCGAGCAGCTTCGACGCCGAATCCGGCATGTACGGGTGCAGCAGCACGGACACGAACCGCAGGCCTTCCGCGAGCGAATACAACACCGTGTCGAGCCGCTCCTCCGCCGCCGGGTCCTTCGCGAGCTTCCACGGCTCTTCGTCCTGCACGTAGCGGTTGAGCGTTCGAACCGCGTTCCAGATCTCCTCGAGCGCGCCACTCAGGTCGACCCGATCGAGCTTCTGGCTGACGCGCCTCTCAACACCGGCGAGATCGATGTCCGGGGACCCGTCGGGCACCACGCCGTCGCGATAGCGGCCGATCATCGCGAGCGTGCGGCTCGCGAGGTTGCCGTACTCGTTCGCGAGCTCCGCGTTGTAGCGGGTCTCGAAGCCGGCGGCAGAGATCGAGCCGTCCTGCCCGAAGTTCACCTCTCGGAAGACGTAGTAGCGCAGCGTGTCGGTGCCGAAGCGGTCCATCACCTCGAACGGGTCGATCACGTTGCCGAGCGACTTCGACATCTTGTGCTCGTCCATCAGCAGGTAGCCGTGGATGAAGATCGACTTCGGCACCTCGATGCCCGCCGCCATCAGCATCGCCGGCCAGATGACCGCGTGGAACTTGAGGATGTCCTTGCCGATCAGGTGGCGCGCCGGCCAGTAGCGCTCGGTGAGGTCCTCTCCCTCGCGCGCGTATGAGAGCGCCGTGTAGTAGTTGAGGAGCGCGTCGATCCACACGTAGATCACCTGCGACTCGTCCCACGGCACCGGCACGCCCCAGCTGATGCGCGCGCGGCTCAGCGACACGTCCTGCAGTCCGCCCTTGATGAACGAGAGCGCCTCGTTGTAGCGCGCCTGTGGCGTGACCCAGTCCGGGCGCTCCGCGTACAGCTTCTCGAGCGGCTCCTGGAAGGCGGAGAGCTTGAAGAACCAGTTGTCCTCCTTCTCGCGCTCGAGCACGATCAGGTGGATGGGGCATTTGTTGCCCTCAACGAGCTCCGCGTCCGTCTTGAAGTCCGCGCAGCGCGGGCAGTAGTAGCCCTCGTACGTGCCCTCGTAGACGAAGCCGTTGTCGTGGATCTTCTGCACCACCTCCTGCACGGCGCGCTCGTGCTCGGGATCGCTCGTGCGGATGAAGAAGTCGTTGGTCGCGTTCACGCGCTTCACGAGGTCGCGGAACTTCACCGAGTTGCGATCGGCCAGCTCGCGCGGCGACACGCCCTCGCGCTCGGCGGCCTGCGCCACCGGCTCGCCGTGCTCGTCGGTGCCGGTGAGGAAGAACACGTCCTCCCCGCGCTGGCGCATGTGGCGCGCGAGGATGTCGGCCGCGATGGTGGTGTACGCGTGGCCGAGATGCGGCTCCGCGTTGACGTAGTAGATGGGCGTGGTGATGTAGAACGACATGAGCCGCCGATGCTACTTAGCGGCGGCGCTAGTCGATATACGCGCGGTAGAGCGCGTTCGCGCTCGTACCGGTGAGCTCGGCCACCACCGTCGCCGCCGCGCGCGCCCGCGCCCCGGCCTCCACAAGCCTCGTGAGTGCGTGCAGCGCGGCCTCGTCCACGTGGCTCGCGTCGCCCTCCGGCGCCGGTGCGATCACCAGCACCACCTCGCCCTTGGGCGGCGCATTCGCGTAACGCTTCGCCAGTTCCTCCGCGCCGCCACGCACCACCTCCTCGTGCATCTTCGTGAGCTCCCGGCACACCGCAACCTCGCGCTGCGGGTCGAGCTCCGCGAGCACGGCCAAGGTCGCCGGCACCCGCCCGGGCGCCTCGAACGCCACAAGCGTGCCGCCGGGTTCGGCCAGCGCACGCCGCAGCTCGCCCTTCTTGCGCGGAAGGAAGCCGACGAAGCGCCAGCGATCCGACGGCAGCGCCGAGGCCACGAGGGCAGCCAGCGCGGCGCTGGGTCCCGGCAGCACCTCCACCGGCAGCCCGGCCGCCACGCACGCGCGCACGAGCACGTAGCCCGGGTCCGACACGAGCGGCATGCCGGCGTCCGATACCAGCGCCACAGTCGCGCCTTCATTCATGCGCGTGACGAGCTCGGCTGAGCGCTGGTCCTCGTTGTGCTCGTGGTAGGACACGAGCTTCGCCTTCACGCCGTAGCGGTCGAGCAGCGTGCGCGTGCGGCGCGTGTCCTCACACGCCACGAGGTCCGCCTCGCGCAGCGCGGACAGCACGCGCAGGGTGACATCCTCGAGATTGCCGATCGGAGTGGGGCAAACAACCAGGCGGCCGCTCACTCCGGCACCTTCCGCGTGATCAGGTCGAGGGCGAGCAGCGCGGCGCCGATCATGCCCGCCTCGCTGCCGAAGTGCGCCGTCACGAGCTTGACGAGCTCCCGGTTCGGCGGCAGTCCCCGCTCCGAGAGCACCTCGCGCGCTGGACCGAGCATCAGCTCACCCGCGGCCGACGCGCCGCCACCCACGATCACAAGCTCCGGATTGAGCGCGTTCACGAGCGACACCAGCCCGATTCCGAGCCAGCGCCCAGCCTCGGCCAGCACCTCGATCGCCAGTTCGTCGCCGTCGTGCGCGAGCTCCGTCACGAGCCCGCCGGTGACCTCACGCCCCTGTGCGAGCGCCCTGCCCAGACTCGACTCCGGCGAGCGGCGCGCCGCCTCCTGGCCCGCGCGCCCGATCGCATTGCCCGAGGCGAATGCCTCGAGGCAGCCACGCCCAGGGCAGTCCCCGGGGCATTCGGGCCCGTTGGGGTCCACCACGATGTGCCCGAGCTCGGCCCCGGCGCCGACGGAGCCGCGGTAGACCTTCCCCTCGAACAGCAGCCCTCCGCCGATGCCCGTGCCGAGAGTGAGCATCACCGCATCGTCGGCGCCGCGGGCCGCACCCGCGCGATGCTCGGCGAGGATCGCGACGTTCGAGTCGTTGTCCACCGCCACCGGCATGTCGAGCCGCTCGCTCATGAGCGCCTTGAAGGGGATGCCGTCGAGCGGCAGATGGTTCGAGACCATCACAGATCCCGTGGCGGGTCGTACCAATGCGGGAATTCCGAACCCCACCGCCCCCACATCGGGCGCGACGGCACGGGCTTCCTCCACCGCGTCCACTATCGTCTCCACGAGCTCTGCCTGGTCGAGCCCGTCGATGCGCCGGTGCACCCTGTGGTGCACCACGAGGTCCGCGTCCACCACGCCGCCAAGCAGCTTGGTTCCTCCCGCGTCCATTCCGATTACGCGCCGCGGCGCCATGACCGAACGCTATACAGAGGCAACAGGTGACTGACGGAGCCCCCGGCCCCCCGCCGCCGGACTACAAGGTCTACAAGTCGAGGCCGGGCCTGCTCGACCGCATGCGCTCGCCTGGCGAGGCATGGGATCGCCTGCGCCGCAACCGACAGTTCAAGCGCCGGCTGCCGGGGCAGCCGCAGCGCGGAAAGGCCTTCTGGATCAAGCGCGGGGTGAAGTACGTGCTGATCGCGGCTGTGGCGTGGGTGCTGCTGTCCGTGGTCCTGTTCTTCATCAGCGCGCAGACGAATTCCGGGCTGCCGAAGAGCGCGGAGGACTCGCTCTCCCACGGCGGCAACCTGCTGTCGGGCAGCACGGTGCTCGTCCTCGGGTCCGACGCGCGGCCGCCGAATGAGCACGAGCCGGGCGCGGGCGGCCCCAGCCGGTCGGACAGCATCATGCTGCTCCACGCCGCCTTCGGGAGCGTGCGCCGGCTCTCGATCCCGCGCGACTCCTACGCCGCGATCCCCGGCCACGGCTCGCAGAAGATCAACGCCGCGTTCGCGTTCGGCGGCGCGGGCCTTGCGGTGCGGACGGTCGAGAACTTCCTCGGCGGCGGCGTGCGCATCAACCATGTGGTGGAGGTGAGCTTTCAGGACTTCCCGCACCTGATCGACTCGCTCGGCGGAATCACCGTCACCCTCAAGCACTGCGTGGTGTCGCAAAACGTGTTCGAGAACGGCGACATCTTCAAGCTCCACAGGGGCACGCATCACCTGAACGGCAAGCAGGCGCTCGAGTTCTCGCGTATCCGCGAGAACCGCTGCGCCCCCAACGAGACCGACATCCAGCGCGCCGAGCGCCAGCAGCTCGTGCTTCAGCGGATGCGCGCCCAGGCGCTCAAGCCCACCACCTTCTTCCGCCTGCCGTGGGTGGCGTGGAACGCGCCGCGCGCGGTGCGCACCGACATGGGCGGGATGAGCCTGGGCACCCTGTTCACAGACCTCGTCACTGGCGGGTCGGGCTCCACGCACGTGCTCAAGCCCTCGGGCATCGGGCCCGGCACGAGCCTGATCATCTCGCCCGCCGAGCGGCAGGCGGCGGTGCGACAGCTGCTCGGGCGTTAGTCCGAGGAGGACGACGAAGACTCGGAAGAGCTCTTCGTCTCGCTCTTCGACTCGGACTTGCTGTCGCTGGAGGACGACGAGTCGCCGCTCGAGGAGGAGGCGCCCGAACGCTTCTTCCCGTAGTCCGTGGTGTAGAAGCCGGATCCCTTGAAGTGGACGGCGACCGGGTGGAACACGCGCTGCACCGTCGCGTCGCAGGTGGTGCAGTTGGTGATCGGCTCGTCGCTCATGCGCTGCATCACCTCAAAGGTGTGGCCCCTCTCGCAGCGATACTCGTAGATCGGCATGGCACTCTCAGTATAGGAGCGCCGAGCTTCGGCGGGCCGCATGCAAGCGCGCTTGTTTTGGCTTGGCAATGCGATTTCGGCCGGACACGGAGCCCCGCCGAAGCGGGGCTCCTGCCCGACTGGAGGGCGGACTCGCTCGTCCTCAGCCGGTAAAGCGCGGCGCGATATGCCGGACTGCGCACTTCGCGAACACCCGCCTCACCGTCCTCGTGTTGCCGGATGTGTCACGCGCGACCACCTTGAGCCGATGCTGCTTCCCGTGGAGCGACTTGGCGCTGATCTTCACCAGGAACGCCTTGCGCTTGGTCGACTTGATTCGCTTGCCGTCGACGAACACCCGCGCGTAACGGAGCGGCGACCGGTCGCGAATGTGAACGCGAACGACCATGGCCCGCCTGACGCACAACCTGACGCCGGCGACAGACACTCGCGGCCGGATCGTGTCAACGACCTTGGTGGTCGCGGTCGCGCTGTTGTTCGCCGCGTTCTGATCCTGGCGGGAACCCGCCACCGTGGCGGTGTTGCTCACCGTCCCGGTCTTCGTCGGACGCACGACAACTGTGACGTTGGCCGAAGCGCCAACCGCGAGGGTGCCGATGCTGCAGCTCACCGCGGTGGTGCCGGTGCAGCTGCCCTGCGAGCTTGTCGCGGAGACGAACTTGGTGCCAGCCGGAACCGTGTCGGTGAGCGTCACGCCGAGCGCGTCGCTCGGCCCGTTGCTCGTCACAGTGATCGTGTAGGTGACGTTCCCGCCGAGCTGCACCTGGGCGGCCGCGGTCTTGGTGACACTGAGGTCCGCCATGCAGGGCGGGGCGCTCACCCGTCGTCCGTAGACGTCGAGCGACGTGAACGGGATGCCCCGTGTGGCCGCGCCCGGCGGCGGCGCCAGCGTCCCGGCCATATAGACCGCCGCGTAGTCGCAGGTGGCCGAGTTGTAGTCCACCGACGGCCGGGCAAAGACGTCCGGCGGGTTCTCGGAGATCAGGAAGTCGTTGGTCCCGGTCTCCGCTCCCGCGGCGGACAGGTACTGGCCGTGTACTTCGTTGTCGCCGTTGTGCCAGCTGACGAAGTACTCGTCAGAGTTCGGGTTGTAGGCGATGTCCGGGCGGAACGCCTCGACGGTGTCGTCCGAGATCGGCGCCTGGGCTCCGACCTTGTTTCCCGCAGCGTCGAGCAACTGGATGAACACCTGGTCATTGCCTGTTCCGAAGTCCCCCGTCCAAGCGACGAGGTACTGATCGTCGCGCGAGTTGTACGCGACGCGCGGCGGGTTGGCGGTGCCGCTCGCGGTCATGTCGGAGATCTGGAAATCGTTCGTCCCGATCTCCGCGCCCGTGAGCGAGAGCCGCTGGCCGTAGATTTCGTCCTCGGCACCGGTCTGGAAGCCACGCCAGACCGCCAGGTACTCGTGCTCGCGGCTGTTGTAGGCGAGCGAGACGGCGTCGTCGGCCTGACCGGTCATCTGCGATATCTGGATGTCCGAGCCGATCTGGCTGCCGTCGGCCGCCAGGCGCTGCCCGTAGATCTGCTGACCGCCTGTGCTCCCGTCCGCCTTCCAGACGACGAAATACTCGTTTGAGTCCGGGCTGTAAACCGGCTCCTGAGTCTCCAGATCGCTGTAGGTGCCGGTATCCGAGATCAGTTCGTCGGCTGGCAGCAGCAGCGTCCCGTCGGCGGCCACGCGCTGCACGTACACGTCCTCCCCGCCACCGGTCGGGCGAGCACCCCATGCGACGAGGTACTCGTCCGCCACGGGGTTGTAGGTCACCGTCGGAGGCTCAGACGTATTTTGTGCCTTCGCCGTGCTGTTGTCGGAGATTTGAAACGGCCCGCCGATCGCGTTGCCGTCCTGATCAATCCGCTGACCGTAGATCGCGACCGTGCCGTTTCCCGTCGCCACCCACACGACGAGGTGCTCATTGTGGCGTGTGTTGTAGGCGATGTCCGGCTTCTGCCCAGTGCCAGTGGGATCGCCGGTCCCTCCGTTGAGCGAGACTTGAAACTGTGGTCCGAAGGCGTCCGCGCCCGCAGGAGCGGAGTTCACCAACATGGGAACGGCGACCACCAGTACCGCCAGCAAGGCAACGCGCAGCGACGCGCCGCGCCGACAATTGCGGCCTCTCATACTGACCTCCAGGTTTAGGCAACGAGCCCCCCTTGGGGAACGGACCCAAGGGTTGGGGCGAACCTAACACCCTGCAAACAGCGAGGCAAGGGGCCGAGCATTTAGAGCAGGCCTGCGGGCTGCTTTCCGTGCAACCGAGCAGCGCCGCGCTGCCGACGACTGCTAGGCGGCTTTCATCTCAAGCTCCTCGGCCGGCGGGCGCGGGGCTTCGAGGTCGTCCAGCAGGGAGATCCGCATCGACTGCCAGACGATCCAGGCCGCCACGTGAGACGTGGCCCGCAAGGCCAAGGTGACCATGGCGTCAAGTTACCCCGGCGTCCGGCCGCCAAACTCCTGCGGGTGCGGAGGATGCGGGGTGTTCGTGGCGGAACTGGCGCGTTAACACTCATCCGGCAGGCGCCGCTAGGGTTCGCTCCCGCATGAGCGATGTCGTGACCATGGAGAAGATCGTCGCCCTCTGCAAGCGGCGCGGCTTCATCTTCCAGTCGTCCGAGATCTACGGCGGCCTGGCGTCCACCTACGACTACGGCCACTACGGCGTGCTGCTCAAGCAGAACGTGAAGAACGAGTGGTGGCGCGCGAACCTGCAGGAGCGCGACGACATGGTCGCCCTCGACGCCGCGATCCTCATGCACCCGAAGGTATGGGAGGCGTCAGGCCACCTCGCCGGCTTCTCCGATCCGCTCGTCCAGTGCCTCGGGGAGTGCAAGCAGCGCTTCCGCGAGGACCATCTGCGCGAGGCGCAGCCCGAGGGCGAGCTTCGCTGCCCGGTGTGCGGCGGCGAGCTGTCCGAGCCTCGCCAGTTCAACCTCATGTTCCAGACCAACATGGGGCCTGTGGTGGAGGAGGGCTCCACGATCTACCTGCGGCCGGAGACGGCGCAGGGCATCTTCGTGAACTTCAAGAACGTGCTCCAGTTCGCGCGCAAGCGGCCGCCGTTCGGCATCGCCCAGGTGGGGAAGTCGTTCCGCAACGAGATCACTCCCGGGAACTTCATCTTCCGCACACGCGAGTTCGAGCAGATGGAGATCGAGTTCTTCGTACCGCCTCAGGAGGCGCCCGTCTGGTACGACCGCTGGCGCCAGTGGCGGCTCGATTGGTACGAGCGGCTCGGCATCCGAGCCGACCACCTGCGCATGCGCGAGCACGGTTCGGACGAGCTTTCGCACTACTCGAGCGCCACGTCCGACATCGAGTACCTCTTCCCGATGGGTTGGTCGGAGCTCGAGGGCATCGCCAACCGCGGCGACTTCGACCTCACCCAGCACGCGAAGTTCTCGGGCGAGAAGCTCGACTACGTGGACACCGCCACCGGCGAGCGCTACGTGCCATACGTGATCGAGCCGTCCGCCGGGGCCGACCGCGGCACGCTCGCGTTCATGGTGGACGCGTATGACGAGGAGGAGGTGGAGGGGCGCCAGCGCGTGGTGCTGCGCCTCCATCCGCGGCTCGCGCCGGTGAAGGCGGCGGTGCTGCCGCTCGTGAACAAGGACGGCCAGCCGGAGAAGGCGCGCGCGATCTACGAGGAGCTGCGCAAGCGCATGCCCGCCGAGTTCGACACGGGCGGCTCGATCGGGAAGCGCTACCGGCGCCAGGACGAGATCGGCACGCCATGGGGCGTCACGGTCGACCACCAGACGATGGAGGACGACACCGTGACGCTTCGCGATCGCGATTCGCTGTCACAGGACCGCATCGCGATCAACGCGCTCGGCGACGAGCTGGAGCGGCGGCTGGCCGCCGACTGGAAGTCGCCGAAGCTCAACCCCTAGTCGTCCGCGCCGAGCAGGAAGCGTGCCGTGCGGATGCCGAGCTCGAATGCGGCGTCGCTGTCCCACTCCGGGTCCGAGATGAGTTGCATCGTGATGCCGTCGCCGAGGCCGAGCAGCACCGACGCCACGTTCTCGGGCTTGTCGCGCAGCTTCACCACGCCCGCCTCGTGCTTCTCTCGCAATGCGGCGGCGATGTGGTCGCGGGTCTGGGTGAAGAGGCTGGCCATCTCGGCGCGCAGCTCCTCGTTGTGCCGAGACGCGCTGAACATCTCGTAGATCACCGCCTGTGACGCCGGGTCCTCGGCAAGGAAGCTGCGCACCTGCGTGACGAGCACCTGCACGACTGCGTCGAGCGTGGACGCGGGCGCGAGATTGCGCTCCAGCGTGGCCACGCGCAGCTCGGTGTCATGGCGCACGACCTCCACGAGCAGACGCTCCTTGGAGCCGAAGTAGTAGTGGAGCAGGCCGCGGGAGACGCCCGCCTCGCGCGCCACGTGATCGAAGGTGGCACCCGCGGCACCGCGCGTGCCCACGCTCTCGCGCATGGCCGCGACTATCCGCTGCGCCTTCTCGCTCTCCAGCCTGCGCTCCCCCTGCGGGGGTGCGGATGAAGCCTCCATCGGCGCAACTCTAGTCGCAGATGTAGCCTCCCGGCCGCGATGGCCCGGCCGCTCGTAAAGCTCCTGGCTACCGGCGGCACGATCGCCATGACCGGGACTCCGGCGCGGCCGGCGCTGAGCGGGCAAGAGCTCGTGGTCGCGGTGCCCGGGCTCGCTGATGTGGCGGAGCTTCAGGTCGAGCAGCTGTCGAACATACCCGGCGTGAACCTCGACCCGCCGGCCATGGCACGCGCGCTCGCCGCGGCTTCGAGCACCCCGGCGGATGGCGTGGTGCTCACTCAGGGAACGGACACGATCGAGGAGACGGCCGAGCTCGCTTCGCTCACCTGGGCGCGGGACGAGCCTCTTGCAATCACTGGCGCGATCCGCACCGGAGGCTCCACCGGATCGGACGGTCCGCGGAACCTCCTCGACGCCGTGCTCTATGCGGCTGCGCCTGAAGCGCGCGGGCTGGGGCCGGTGGTGGTGTTCGATGGGCTGGCGCACGCAGCCGGCGACGCGGTGAAATCCCACAGCTGGCGGTCGGACGCCTTCAGCTCGGAGGCACCGCTGGCGGAGATCCGTGAGGGACGCGTGCGGGTGTTGAGGACGCCGCAGCCGCTCGATGCGATCGCGCTCCCCGACGCACGGCTCGACGCGTACGTGCCGATCATCGTCGCCGCGGCGGGCATGGACTCACGCGCATTCGAGCAGGACGCCGCCGCGTTTGTGATCATCGGCCTGGGCGCCGGTCACCTCCCGCAGACGATGCTTGCCGGCGTTGACCGGACGCTCGCCGCCGGCATCCCGGTGGTGCTGTGCGCGCGGCCCGAGCGCGGCGGCACGCTCGAGCGCACCTACGGATTCGAGGGCTCCGAGACGGACCTCGCGCAGCGCGGCGTGGTCCTCGCCGGGAGCGCCTCCGCGTGGAAGGCACGCATCCGCGTGCTCCTTGCGCTCGCGCTCGAGCGCGACCCTCGCGAGCTGTTCACGAACCGCTGACCAATACTCACCATCTGAGGTATGGCGGCGCGGCAGGCTTCGGCTTAACTTGGAATTGCATCTGTCAACCGGCGGGTGCCTGAGTGACCAGGCGCAGGAAGCTTTTCGGGCGAGTCTCAGGGCTCGCCCGATTGCATGAGGGCAAACGAAAAGGGCGCCCGCGGGCGCCCTCTCCGAAAGCCAGTTCAGCGCCGGCTAAGAGGTGCTTCCAACCGGCGCGGCGTTGGTGCCGCTCTGCTGGGGCGAGGTGGTCGAGGTGTACTCGAACTCCTCCTCGGAGCCAAACAGCGCGTCCAGCACCTTCGAGCGCAAGCCCTCGTTGAGGGCGATGGCGAGACCCGCGCCGATGATCAGGAGCATCAGCGCGCGACCACGCTTGCGCTTCCTGCGCCCGCTCTTCGCGTCCCTCAGTGCATCCGCCGCCTCGCGCAGCGACGTGGCCGCCTCGCGGAGCTGCTTCTGGGTCTTCTTGTCCTCGGTGATTGCCTTCACCGGGCCCTTGCCGTTGGACATGCGGCCGTAGGCCTTGCGTGCCGACTCGTAGGCGGCCCGCACGTTGTCCCGCAGCTCCTCGTCCTCGATGAGCCGCTGCACGTACGGGTTGTCCTTCACCGCCTTGCCCGCGGCTACGGCGCCGGCTCCGGCCTTGGCGGCCTGCTTCTTCTTCGATGCCATGCGTCTCCTCGGGTCCGTTGCCAACGGGAGATTACCCGGGTTGGCTGAGCCGAACCAGGGAGGCCGGCACTACTCCTCGAGCGCCAGCTTCAGCACCTGCTCGATCTTCGAGGCGAACTTGAAGTCCACGCGCCTCTTCAGGTGCGGCGGCATGTCCTCGAGGTCGGGCTCGTTCAGCCGCGGCGCGATCACGCACTTGATTCCCGCGCGCTCGGCCGCGAGCGCCTTCTCCTTCAACCCGCCGATCGGCAACACCTGGCCCGTGAGGGTGATCTCGCCGGTCATCGCGACATCCGAGCGCACGGCGCGCCCGGTGACGAGAGACACGAGCGCGGTGGCCATCGCGGTGCCGGCGCTCGGACCGTCCTTCGGGATCGCGCCCGCGGGAACGTGCACGTGCACGTCGTGCGAGCGAAACCAGTCGTCCGGCTTGTCGGCGCCCCACTTGCGGGCATTCGCCTTCACGTAGGAGAGCGCGGCGGCGGCGGACTCCTTCATCACGTCGCCGAGCTGGCCGGTGATCTGGAGGTGTCCCTGTCCGGGGAACGCGGTGGCCTCGATGAAGAGCACCTCGCCGCCCACCGGCGTCCAGGCGAGGCCGGTGGCCACGCCGGGCTGGCCCGTGCGCCGCGCGACCTCGTGGAGGAAGCGCTTCCTGCCGAGCATGTCGCGCACCTGCCGCTCGCGGATCACGCGCTTGCGGTTCTTGCCCTCGGCCACGTCGCGCGCCACCTTCCGGCAGATCGCTCCGATCTCGCGCTCGAGGTTGCGCACGCCCGCCTCGCGCGTGTAGCCGTCGATGATCAGGCGGAGCGCCTCGTCCGTGACCTCGATCCTCGCCTTGTCGAGGCCGTTGCGGTCGATCTGGCGCGGCACCAGGTAGCGCTTGGCGATCTGCATCTTCTCCTGCTCGGTGTAGCCGGCGAGCTGGATGATCTCCATGCGGTCGCGAAGCGGCCCCGGGATCGGGTCGAGCTGGTTCGCGGTGGTGATGAACATGACGTTCGAGAGGTCGAACGGCATGTCCATGTAGTGGTCGCGGAAGGTGGAGTTCTGCTCGGGGTCGAGCACCTCGAGCATGGCGCTCGCGGGGTCGCCGCGGAAATCCGCGCCCATCTTGTCGATCTCGTCGATCATCAGCACCGGGTTGTTCGCGCCGGCGTCGCGCAGCGCGCGGATGATCACGCCGGGCATCGCGCCCACGTAGGTGCGGCGGTGGCCGCGGATCTCGGCCTCGTCGCGCACGCCTCCCACGGAGATGCGCTCGAACTCGCGGCCCATCGCTCGGGCGATCGAGCGGCCGAGCGACGTCTTCCCCACACCCGGCGGGCCGACGAAGCAGAGGATCGAGGACCGCGCGTCCGGCTTGAGCTTGCGCACCGCGAGGAACTCGAGGATGCGGTCCTTCACCTTCTCGATGTCGTAGTGGTCGCGGTCGAGAACGCGGCGCGCCTTCTTCAGGTCGAGGTCGTCCGCGGTGGATTTCGACCAGGGCAGCGCGACGATCCACTCGAGGTAGCCGCGGATCACTCCGTGCTCCGGCGACTGCGGCGGGAGCCGCTCGAAGCGCGTGAGCTCGCGGTCCGCCACCTCGCGCGCGAACTCCGGCAGGTCCGCCGCCTCGAGCTGCTCGCGCAGGTCGTTCACCTCGGCCTGGGTCTCGTCGGTCTCGCCGAGCTCCTGCTGGATCGCCTTGAGCTGCTGGCGCAGGAAATACTCGCGCTGAGCCTGGTCCACCTCGGACTGGACCTGCGTCTGGATCTTCGTGCCGAGCGAGATCACGTCGAGCTCGCGCGCGAGGAACTGAGAGAGGAGCCTGAGGCGCTTGGCCACGTTGCGCTCCTCGAGCAGCTGCTGCTTCTCCTCCACTCCGATCCGCAACGAGCCCGCGATCATGTGCGCGAGCTCGGCGGGGTCGTCGAGATTCGCGAGCGCCACCGCCATCTCCTCCGGCAGGTAGGGCGTCTGCTCGATGATCTGCGTGAACGTGTTCTGGACGTTGCGCTTGAGCGCTTCGAGCTCGGCGGACGGCTCGACGATGTCGGGCTCCTCCTCGATGCGCGAGATGAGGTAGGGCTCGGTGGCCACGAAGTCCTGGAGGCGCACGCGCTGCGTGCCCTGCACGAGGATGCGGAGCGTGCCATCGGGCACCTTCATCATCCGGGCCACCACGCCCACCACGCCCACGTCGTAGAGGTCATCCGGCCCGGGCTCATCCAGCTCGGCGTTGCGCGACGCGACCATCACGAGCATGCGGTTGCCACCGAGCACGTCGTTCACGAGCCGGACCGAGCGCTCCTGCCCAACCGCGAGCGGGGTGAGCGTGTCCGGGAAGGTGACGGAGTCTTTGAGCGGCAGCACGGGCAGAGCCGCCGGGGTGGCGGCTGGGCCTCCGCCGTCCGGGCCCACGCTCGGAATCTGAATCGTCACCCGGGATCGACCTCCGGACGGTCCCGGCCCTCGATCGGGACACGCCGGACCGCCTCGTCCTGGCGGACGAGCGGGATGTCGATCCTGAGCACGCCGTCGTCGTAGGTGGCCTGCGCGTTCTCCGAGTCCACGTCCGCGCCGAGCTCGACCACCCGGCGGAACGGGCCCTGCTCGATCTCGATCTGCTGGTAGAGCCGGCCCTCGGCGTCCTGGGTGAGGCGCTCCCCGCTGATGAGGAGCTGCCGGCCCCTGATCTCGAGTCCCACCTCTTCGATGTTCACGCCCGCGAGGTCGACGTTCACGACGGCTTTCGGCGGGTCGCCGCAGTAGTACACGTCTACGCGGGGCGAGAAGCCGCGGCGCGGCGCAAATCCGCTGCGTTCGAAGACGTCTCCGAAGAGCTCGTCGATCTCGCGGCGCATGCGCTCGAAACTGGCGAAGGGATCACGTCCGACTGACATGGACCCAAGACTAATGACCGTCGCCTAGATGGAGTAAACGGCTCCTTCGCGCGCGACCTCCACCGGGCCCCCGTAGGCCGAGCTCGCCTCCTTGCGCGCCCATAGGTGGTCGAGCTCATCCGAGATGTGGGTGAGCACGAGCCGCCCCACACCAGAGTCGCGCCCGTGCTCCCCGGCCTCGCGCGGGGTGAGATGGCCGCGCTGGCCGTCGCGCTCCGGCCGCGGCAGCGTGGCCTCGATCAGCAGCAGGTCGACGCCGCGTGCGAATTCCACGAGCTCGCTCGTGGGGCGCGAGTCGGCACCGAACACGAGCTTGCCGCCGCCGTTCGACGACGACGTCACGCAGATCGCAAAGGTCTCCTGGAAGTGCGGCACCTCGCAGAAGCGGAACCGGAACGGCCCCACCTCCGGGCTCGACGAGACGTCGTACTCCTCGAGTGAAAACGCATTCTCGATCAGCGTCTCGCTTCCCCATGCCCCGGTCACACGCCGGAACACCTCGCCCGCGCCGGGCGGGGCGATGAGCCGCGGACGCGCCGGCTCCGCGGTGCCGGGCCATCGGTCCACCGGCACCGGCTGCTGCCGCGGCGCGTAGGTGAGCGCGTACGAGAAGGGGACGAGATCGAGGAAGTGGTCCGCATGCAGGTGCGAGATCACCACCGCGTCGACGGCCGTGTAGTCCCGGTAGCGCCTGAGCTTCGAGAACACGCCGTTGCCGCAGTCGAGCAGTACCGCAACGCCGTCCTCCTCGAGGAGGTAGCCCGAGCACGCCCCGTCGGCGTCCTGCCAGGACGGCGACTTCCCCAACACCGTCAGCCTCATTTCGGAAACATCGCACAACTGCGGAATTGCGGAGCTGCAGAGATGCGGAATTGCAGGGCGTTAGGCGGAAGCCCTGCCATTCCGCAAGTCCGCAATTCCGCAACTCTGACTAGGGCAGCGTGCCGGGAGGGCCCAGGATCTCGATGTGGTGCACCGCTGCCGTGGCGCCCAGCGCCTCGGGAGAGAGCTCGTCCATGGCCGCGACGGCGCGCACGAACTGCTCGAAGCCGCCGGGCCGCGAGAGCACGAGAAAGCGGGCCGGCGCATCGCCCACCTGGTAGGCGTGCGGGACCCCGTGCGGCGCCAGCACGAACTCGCCGGGCTGGAGTGCGATCTCGCGGCCGGGAAGGAACAGGGACAGCTCGCCCTCGAGGAGGAGAAAACCCTCGTCGTGCCTGTGATGCACGTGGAGGGGCGGCATGTCTCCGGCCGGCACCTCCATCATGTCGACGAGGCCATACCCCTCGCCGCCGGCTGACGAGTCGACGAGGATGCGGCAGCGCGCGCCGAGGAACACGAGCTCGGCGGCGCGTGTGGGTGTGGTGGTTGTGTTCATGGCTGGCATGCTCATCCGAGCCCCTCATCGGTGCAACTGGAATCGGCGAAGCTAATATCGGTCCTGGCGATGATCGATCTGCGGCGGCTCCAGATGTTCCACGCGGTGGCCACGCGGCAGTCGTTCTCGGCGGCCGCGCTCGATCTGTCGTATACGCAGTCCAGCGTTTCGGAGGGAGTGGCGGTGCTGGAGCGCGAGCTCGGTGTGACCTTGCTCGACCGCTCCAGCCGGCCAGTTCGCGTCACGCCCGCCGGCGAGCTGGTCCTCGATCACGCCGAAACGCTGCTCGGGCAGGTCACCGCCATCGAGCAGGACCTCGTGTCACTCGCTCACGGGGACGTCGGGCGGCTGCGCATCGCGGGCTTCTACACGGCATGGTCCAGCTTCCTCCCCGCCGCCGTGGCCGCCTTCGCCCGGGCGCACCCACGCGTGGAGCTGGAGATCGAGCAGCTCGATCCGCCTGAGGCGCTTCGCCACCTGCGCGCCGGAGAGATCGACCTTGCGGTGGTCTACCAATTCGAGCGCGGCGATCCGGCGGCGGATCCGGCTGCGCAGCTCGTGAGCACGCACGTGGCTCGCGATCACTGGGCGCTCGCCGTGCCCGCCCGCAGCCCGCTCGCGCGGAAGGGGCGCTTGAAGGTCTCGGACCTCGCGGAGGCGAGCTGGAGCAGCCCGCCCCTCGACAGCCATGCCACGCTCCTGCTGCGGGAGTTCTGCCGCGAGCACGGCGGCTTCGACCCGCGGATCGCCTATCCCACGGATGACGTGGCAATGGCGCAGCCGCTCATCGCTGCGGGTCTCGCGGTCGCCCTGCTCCCTGGGCTGAACCTCGCCCAGCGGCATCCCGGAGTGGTCGTGCGGCAGCTGCCCCAAACACCGCCTGGGCGAGACATCTGGTGCGTGCAGCCCGCGAACCGGCGGGTGCCGTCGGTGCCGGCGATGGAGGAACAGATCGTGGCGGCCGCGCAGCGCCTTCGGCGCTGAGGGCGAGCACTGCGGGAGTTGTGGAAGGGCTGAGGTGCAGAGGCTGCGAATCAGTTAGTCGCGAGGCTGGAGCTTTGTGCGTGGTCAGACTGGGCAATCAAGGGTGGGTCCAGCGATGGCGCCCAACGCTTATTGCTGCCGTTGGCCCGGTACCGGGCTCGGGCGACCAGGCGAGTTGCAGGCCTCCCTACTCCTTACTCCCCACTCCCTACTGCGGCTGTGGAAATGCGTACGCCGTCTGCGTCCGCTCCGTGCGGAACACGAAGGCGAGCTGGCGTTCCGGCGCGAGGTTGCGCTCGGCCGGGCGGTAGGTGGGGCAGGGTTCCTGGAGCTTCAGCGCGCAGAGCATGTTGGTGTGGAAGTAGCAGTCCTTGCAGCTCACGCGCTTCGCCATCTGGTGTGTCTCCCCTAGTTGCTTCTGAACGAGTCCGGAACGGCTGTGGGTGCATCTTTAAACACTTCGCCCCCCTCGTGGCACACCAGTTCCCGCAAATGCCGCTCTTTTCTTCTCCCTGCAATTTGCATGTTTTTGCACACGGCGCCGGGATTGCCCCGCTCTTTGCGTAGGTTTCTCGGATGCCCGAGCTGGTGACCGGCGCGACCGGATACGTCGGCGGCCGCCTGATCGAGCGGCTGCTGCGCGAGGGGCGCGAGGTGAGGGCGCTCGCGCGGAATCCGTCCAGGCTCGAGGCGCCAGCCGAGGTGAAGGCCGTGAAGGGCGACCTCGTGACGGGGCGCGGCGTCGATCGCGCGCTCGATGGCTGCGACGTCGCGTACTACCTCGTGCACTCGATGGAGCCGGCCGCCGGAGCGGACGGGGACTTCGCGAGCCGCGACCGCATCGCCGCCGAGAACTTCGCGCGCGCTGCGGAGGGAGCCGGGGTCGAGCGGATCGTCTACCTCGGCGGCCTCGTGCCGCAGGACCCGGGACAGCTCTCACCGCACCTCGCCTCCCGCCTCGAGGTGGAGCGGATCCTGCTCGAGTCGACCCCGCGCTCGACAGCGTTGCGCGCCTCGATCCTGATCGGAGCGAGATCGTCGTCGTTTCGGATCCTCGTGCGGCTCGTGGAGCGGCTGCGGCTGCTGCCCTTCCCCGCCTGGAGCCAACACCGCACTCAGCCGATCGACGAGCGCGACGCGATCGAATATCTCGCGCGTACCCCGTTTACGCCGGCCGCGGAAGGGAAGTCTCTCGACATCGCGGGCCCAGAAATGCTGTCCTACGGCGAGATGATCGAGCGCATTGCCGATCTGATGGGCGTCGGCCGGACTCCCCTTCGCCTGAACGCGTCCGCCACGCCCGTCGCGAGCGCGGTGGTCAGCGCGATCGTTGACCAGCCGGTGGAGCTCGTCCGGCCGCTCATGTACTCCTTGGAGCGTGACCTCCTGCCCCGGGACAACGAGGCACGGCGGCTTTACGGCGTCCGCGTTCACTCGTTCGAGCGAGCGGTCGAGCACGCGCTCGCCGAATGGGAGTCGCGCGAGGAGCTGGCGGCCCGATGAGGGTGGAGCGCACGATCGAAATCGACGCGCCTGCCGACCGCGTGTACGACCTTGTGATGGATCCCCGCAGGCTCGGCGATTGGGTCACGATCCATGTGGGTTTGAAGGACGCGCCAGCGGGCGAACTGCAGAAGGGATCCGAGATGGTGCAGTGCCTGAAGCTTGCGGGACGCCGCTTCGACGTCCATTGGGAGGTGGTCCAGGCCGAGAAGCCGAGACGCGTGGTCTGGGAGGGCAAAGGACCGGTGCACTCGCGAGCGAAAGTTGTGTATGACCTCGACCCCGACGGAGATGGAAAGACTTGCTTCTCCTACATGAACGAGTACTCGATGCCGGGCGGACCGCTCGGGCGGATCGCAGGGGGCGTTCTCAAGCGGACCGCGGAGCGCGAGTCCGAGAAGACGCTCGAGGAGCTCAAGCGGATCGTGGAGAGGTGAGCGAGTGAGCGCGCAGGAGCAGCGCTGGTCCCCGTTCGCGCGCCCGCCGTGGCGTGACTGCAAGGCCGCCGCGGAGGCCGTGCTCAAGGCGCGCGAGATCGAGCAGTGCGCCCTGGATGAGCTCACCCAGGAGCGCTACGCCGATGTCCGCGGGCGCCATCCGCACGTGGGCCTGCCGCGCGACACCACCGTCGAGCGCGCCTGCGGCTCCTGGTCGAGCGCGCTCGAGCAGGCCGCCGCGCTGGCGTGCAGCGCGCTGCGGCTGAACTTCGTGGAGTAGGGAGCAAGGAGCTCCCTACTCCCTACGCCTCTTAGAGGTTTGCCATCGCGTCGACGAGCTCCTTAACCGCCGCCGCCGACTTCTCCAGCTGCTGCTTCTCGTCGTCCTCGAGCTCGATCTCGACGATCTCCTCCACGCCCTCCTTGCCGAGCCTCACCGGCACGCCGACGAAGAGGCCGTCGATGCCAAACTCGCCCTGGCAGAGCGCGGCGCACGGAAGCACGCGCTTCTGGTCGTGGATGATCGAGTCGCACATCTCGGCCACCGCGGCCGCGGGCGCGTAGAACGCCGAACCCTTCTGGAGCAGCTTCACCACCTCGGCGCCGCCGTCGCGCGTGCGCTGCACGATCTCCTCGATGCGGCTGTCCGAGATCTTCTGGCGGATCGGCACGCCGGCCACGTTGGAGTACGACACCACCGGAACCATCGTGTCCCCGTGGCCGCCGAGCACGAAGCCGGTGACGTCGCGCACGGATACCCCAAGCTCCCATGCGAGGAAGGTGCGGAAGCGGGCGGAGTCGAGCACGCCCGCCATGCCGATCACGCGCTGGCGCGGGAACTGGGTCACGTCGAGGGCCACGTGGCACATGGCGTCAAGCGGGTTGGTGACCACGATGACGATCGCGTCCGGAGAGCGCTCCGCAACCTGCCCCGCCACGCCGCCCACGATCTCCTTGTTCTTCGCGAGAAGGTCGTCGCGGCTCATGCCCGGCTGGCGCGGGAAGCCCGAGGTGATGACGACGATGTCGGAGCCCGAGGTCTCCTCGTAACCGTTCGTGCCCGTGAGCTTGGCCTCGTATCCCACCACCGGGCCGGCCTGGTTCAGATCGAGGCACTTGCCCTGCGGCATGCCCTCAACGATGTCCACGAGCACGATGTCCGCGTAGTCACGCTCTGCAAGTCGCTGTGCAGTGGTAGCTCCCACATTTCCTGCACCTACTACAGTTATCTTGTTCCGCATTACCTCACCTTTTATCTGTTAACTCGAAATCCTTAAGGAGTGAAAGTGGCCGACTTCCTTGCCGAGAAGCGCGCCGAGATCGACGAACGATTGAGGGAACTCCGGCCGCTTCACGAGGAGTACCTCAAGCTCGAGCGCGCGAAGGCCGCGCTTGACGGCGTGGACACGCCGCGCCGCGGGCGCCCACGCGGCTCCACGAGGCGGCGCAGGCGCCGCGGCGGCTCCACTCGCGCGGACGAGACGCTCAACCTTATCCGCCAGAACCCGGGTGTCACGGTAAGCGAGCTCGCGCGCATGATGAACATCAGCCCTCCCAATTACCTGTATCGCGTCGTCGCCAATCTGCAATCAGACGGAGCAGTGACGAAACAGGGCAAGGGCTACGTCGCAAGCTAAGCCGCGACCTTCTCCATCTTCGAGATGATCGCGTCGGCGAATTCGGAGGTGCCCACGGCGCTCGGGTCGTCGCGGCTCTCCTTCATGTCGTAGGTCACGGACTCGCCCTCGCGGATCACGTCCGCGATCGCGTTCTCCATCCGCTCCGCCGCGTCGAACTCCTCGAGGTGGCGCAGCATCATCACGCCCGACAGGAGCAGGGCGGTGGGATTCACCTTGTTCTGCCCCTTGTACTTCGGCGCCGAGCCGTGCACCGCCTCGAACACCGCATATTCGTCGCCGATGTTCGCGCCGGGAGCGAGCCCGAGGCCGCCGATCATGCCGGCGCCGAGATCGGACACGATGTCGCCGTACAGGTTAGGCAGCACGATCACGTCGTACTCCTCGGGCCGCGACACGAGCTGGTTGCACAGGTTGTCGATGATCCGGTCCTCGAACTCGATGTCCGGGAACTCCCCCTGAGCCACGTGCCGGCCGACGTCGAGGAACAGCCCGTCGGTGTGTTTCATGATGTTGGCCTTGTGCGCAAGGGTGACCTTCTTGCGCCCGTTGAGCTTGGCGTAGTTGAAGGCGGCGCGCACGATCCGCTGGGTGCCGAACACCGAGATCGGCTTGATCGATACGCCGATGTCCTTGCGCAGCTCGGTGCCCTCCGTGTCCTTGATGAACTGGCGGAGCTGCTCGGTCTTCGGATCGTTCAGCTGGAACTCGATGCCCGCGTACAGGTCCTCGTGGTTCTCCCGGACGATCACGATGTCGGTCTCGGGAAAGCGGGTGCGCACGCCCTCGTAGGCCTTGCACGGTCGCAGGCAGGCATAGAGGTCGAGCTCCTTGCGGAGGGCGACGTTGATCGAGCGGAAGCCGGAGCCCACGGGCGTGGTGATCGGGCCCTTGATGGCCACGCCGCGCTCCTTGATCGATTCGATCACACGGTCTGGGAGCGGGGTTCCCTCCGCCTCGTATACGTCTGCGCCCGCGTCCTGGAAGTCCCACTCGAATTCGACGCCGGTGGCCTCGAGCACACGCTCGACTGCTTCCGATATCTCCGGCCCGGTGCCGTCGCCGGGGATGAAGGTCACGCGATGAGCCACTGGGGCGTTCCTTTCTTGATTACGGGAACTGCTAGGGGGCCGCGCATTATCGCTTGCCCGAGCGGAAATCGCCGTAAACGCTGTGAGACGATGCGTATCTGATGCTGGGTCGCTCCATACAACTCGGCCGCATCTTCGGGATTCGGATCGGCGCCAACCCAAGTTGGTTCGTCGTGCTGTTCCTGCTGATCTGGCTGCTCACCGGCCAGTACAAGGACGCCTTCCCGGGACATGACACCAAAGCGTTCGGGCTCGCGGTGGCCAGCGCCCTGCTGCTGTTCCTCTGCGTGTTGCTGCACGAGCTGGGCCATGCTCTGGTGGCGCGTCGCAACAACGTGCCGATCGCCGGTATCGAGCTGTGGCTCTTCGGAGGCATCGCCACGATGACCCGCGAGCCGGATACGCCCGGCGCGGCCTTCCGGATCTCGGCCGCGGGGCCGGCCGTCACGCTCGTGATCGCGGTGGGCTCGTGGCTGGCCGGCGCCCTGATCTGGGGCTGGGGCAACTTCATCCACGCCGCGTATCTCGACGAGCGCTTCGGCTACAGCACGGCGGAGATCCTCCTCGGCTACGTGGCGCTCGTGAACGCGGGGCTGCTCCTCTTCAACCTCATCCCGGGCTATCCGCTCGACGGCGGCAACATCCTGCGCGCCATTGCGTGGTGGCGCACGGGCGACCGCCTGCGCGCCACCCGTTTCGCGGCCCGCACCGGCCGCGTGTTCGCGTACCTGATGATGGCGTTCGGCGTGTACGTGGCTATCCGCGGCGCGGTGTTCACCGGCATCTGGTTCATCCTGATCGGCAACTTCTTCGCCCAGGCGGCACGCGGCACGGAGATGCAGACGCGCATCACCTCACAGCTCGAGGGGCTCAGCGTGGCGGACGTGATGGATGCGGAGCCGGTGGCGGTGCCATCTGAGGCGCACCTCGACCGCGTGCTCGACGAGTTCTTCCTGCGCTATCGCTGGCCGTGGTTCCCGGTGATCGATCGTGCCGGCCGCTTCCTTGGGCTGGTGATCCGGGAGAAGGTGGACGAGGTGCCGGAGGAGCTCCGGCCCGGCTGGACGGTGGACGAGGTGATGAGCAAGGACGCCGAGGGTTCCCTGCGGGTGCTCACCGACGCGCCGCTCGAGTCGCTCCTCGGGCGCGAGGGCCTGCGAACGCTTGGAGCGCTGATGGCTGTGGATGGCGAGGGCGTGCTGAAGGGCGTGGTGACGCTGGATCAGGTGAGGCGGGCACTGCAACCGCCAACGCCCGCGGTGTAACCCGGCGCAACACGAGCCCTGGAGGGGTGAGAGATGGTTATGGCAATACCAACGCGGGCGGCATGACTTTCACCGCCTAGGACTCGGCGCACCGAGCCGTTTGCATAACATGCGGCCCCCGTGCCCACCCACGACGTACTAGTGATCGGCGCCGGCCTCGCCGGACAGCGCGCAGCCCTCGCGGCTGCGGAGGCGGGCGCATCCGTGGGAATCCTCTCCAAGGTCCACCCCGTGCGCTCGCACTCCAACGCGGCGCAGGGCGGCATCAACGCGGCCCTCGGCGAGGAGGACACCTGGGAGTCCCACGCCTTCGACACCGTGAAGGGCTCGGACTACCTGGGCGACCAGGACGCGATCGAGATCATGTGCAAGGCCGCGCCCCAGGAGATCCTCGATCTCGAGCACCTCGGGGTGACCTTCCACCGCAACGAGCAGGGCCGGCTCGGCACCCGCGCCTTCGGCGGCGCGTCCGCTGCGCGGACCTACTACGTGGCGGACATCACCGGCCAGGCGATCCTGCATGTGCTCTACGAGCAGCTGATGAAGCACGACGAGATCTACCGCTACGAGGAGTGGTTCAACACCGCGATCGTCCAGGACGACGGCGGCCAGGTGGCGGGCGTGGTGGCACGCAACATGCGCGACGGCACGATGGAGCTGTTCGGCGCCAAGGCCGTGATCCTCGCGTGCGGCGGCAACGGCCAGATCTACAACCCCACCACCAACGCGCTCATCTGCACCGGGGACGGCATCGCGCTCGCCTACCGGGCCGGCGCGCCGCTCATGGACATGGAGATGGTGCAGTACCACCCCACCACCCTTCAGGGCAACGGCCTTCTCATCACCGAGGGCGCCCGTGGCGAGGGCGCGCATCTCTACAACGCGCAGGGCGAGCGCTTCATGGAGAAGTACGCGCCCAACAAGCTCGAGCTCGCCTCACGCGATGTGGTGTCGCGCGCGGAGCAGACCGAAATCAACGAGGGCCGCGGCTTCCCCGACGGCACAGTGGCGCTCGACATCACGGTGGTGCCGCGCAAGCGCATCCACGAGGCGCTGCGCGAGATCGTGAACGTGGGCCGCGACTTCGCCGGAGTGGACATCACCAAGGAGCCGATCCACATCAAGCCGGGCAACCACTACGTGATGGGCGGGGTGAAGACCAACGTGGACGGGCAGACGGAGATCCCCGGTCTCTACGCCGCGGGCGAGGTGGCGTGCGTGTCGGTGCACGGTGGCAACCGCCTCGGCGCGAACTCGCTGCTCGACACCCTGATCTTCGGCGGGCGCTCCGGTCGACACGCCGCTCAGCGCGCGAAGACGATGGCCCAGCCCACCGCCTCGCGCGAGCACCTCGAGCACGAGGAGCAGAGCGTGCGCGAGATCGTCGGCCGCGACCGGACGGGCCGGCGCGTGTCCGAGATCAAGGCGGAGCTCGGCTCGACAATGGACAAGTACGCAGCGGTCTTCCGGGACGAGGAGGGGCTGAACCAGGCGCTCGAGATCGTGCGCCGGTTGAAGGAGGAGGCGAAGACGGTGGCCATTGACGACAAGGGCAGCGTCTTCAACCAGGATCTCTTCGGTGCGCTCGAGCTCGGCTACATGCTCGACAACGCGGAGTGTGTCGTTGTGGGCGCGCTCGAGCGCAAGGAGAGCCGCGGGGCCCAGTTCCGCACCGACTATCCGGAGCGAAACGACGACGAGTGGCTTAAGCACATCAACCTCACCTACTCCGAGGACGGGCCGCAGATCTCCTACTCGGACGTGACGATCACCCAGTGGCAACCAGAGGCGAGGACCTACTAGCGCCATGCCCGCGTACACGCTGAAGCTCCGCCGCTACGACCCCGAGTCCGGCCAGTCCGCCTACTGGCAGGAGTTCAACGTCGAGCTGGCGCCCGAGCGCTCGGTGCTCGACGGCATCCTCCAGGCGCGCAACGACCAGGACGGCTCGATCGGCATCCGCTGCTCGTGCCAGGCCGCGATCTGCGGCTCGTGCGGCGTGCGCATCAACGGCAAGTCGCGCCTCGCCTGCAACACGAAGATCGGCGAGGCCGCCGAGCGCGCGGAGAAGATGGGGCGCGACGCGATCGTGGTCGAGCCGATGGGGAACATGCCCGTGATCAAGGACCTGATCGTGGACATGGACGCGGTCCACTGGAAGAAGGTCCAGCGCGTGGTGCCGTGGCTGCTGCCCGAGGGCGACCCGCCGGAGCGCGAGTACATCGTGCCGGCCGAGTCGATGATCGACATCACCCAGTCGATGGCCTGCATCCACTGCGGCGTGTGCGTTTCCGCCTGTCTTTCGATGGAGGTCGATCCCGAGTTCGTCGGCCCGGCGGCGCTGGCCAAGGCCTACCGCTTCGTCGGGGATCCGCGCGACGCCCACGAGGAGGAGCGGCTGCGGGACCTGGCCGAGGACGAGCACGGCATCTACGACTGCACCCACTGCTTCGCCTGCGTGGAGGTGTGCCCGAAGGACGTGGCGCCCATGAACCAGATCATGCGCCTGCGCCGCCGCGCCACCGGCGACTACGGCATAAAGGACGACAACAACGGCTATGGCCACGAGAAGGCGTTTGTCGACCTGATCGAGCGCTACGGCACGCTGCACGAGTCGCAGCTCCTGCCGCGCTCGTACGGCCAGGGCAGCCTCGTCCGCTCGCAGCTCGACCCGCACTCGGTGAAGCAGCTCATCACCGCGTTCCCCACCGTGGTGAACGGGCTGAAGTCGGGCAAGGTGGCGCCGAAGGCCGCGCTCTGGCACAACAAGCTGCCGGATCAGAGCCAGGTGCGACGCATCTACAACGAGGTGCACTCGCACGGCGAGCGGATCGAACTGAACATGTACATCGTCGGCGAGTCCGGCGGTGAGGAAGAAGGCGCTATGGCGGAAGGGAGCCAGGAGGCTTGAGCATCAAAGTTGCGTATTGGCCCGGTTGTGTTTCTCGCGGCTTCACCCCCGAGCTGCATGGCTCGATGGCCGCCGTCGCGCCCAAGCTCGACATCGAGCTGATCCAGCTCGACCGCGCGAACTGCTGCGGCGCCGGCGTGATCGCCGAGCACAACCAGGAGCTCGTGGACTCCCTGAACGCCCGCACTTTCGCCCTCGCGCAGGGCGTGGAGGGCGCGGTGGGGATGATGAACATCTGCTCCACCTGCCAGGGCGCGCAGTCCGAGTGCCAGGAGCGCCTCGACGCCGACACCGCGTACCGCCAGCACATCAACGAGCACCTCGAGCCGGAGGGACTCGCTTACGAGAAGAACTCGGCTTGGTGGAACAAGAACTTCCTGTGGCTGCTCGTTGAGGACATCGGCATCGACGCGCTGCGCGAGCGCGTGGTGCGGCCCCTCACCGGCCTGCGTGTGGCTCCGTTCTACGGCTGCTACATCGTGCGGCCGCAGTCCCGCCTCGGCTACGACGAGCGGCCCGAGCGCGACCTCTACCTCGAGCAGGTGATCGAGGCGATCGGCGCCACCCCGGTCGACTACGCCGGCAAGCACAAGTGCTGCGGCTTCCCGCTGATCACGATGAACCGCACCACCTCGCTGCGGCAGGCCGGGCGCCACATCGCGGACGCGATCGACGCCGACGCGGACTGCATGGTCACCCCGTGCCCGCTCTGCCATCTGAACCTCGACCTCCAGCAGCCCGACGCCGCGAAGTACGTGGAGCGCGACCTCGGCCTGCCGGTGCTCCACTTCCCGCAGCTCGTGGGCCTCGCCCTCGGCATCGAGCCGAAGGAGCTCGGGATGAACAAGCACGTGGTGAAGACGGGCGACGTGCAGCGCAAGATCGCTGAGCTGGCCGCCGCCTAGCGGTTAGGGTGCCCCGCGTGGACATCGCGGAATACCGACAGCAGAGCCAGGAGACCTGGGAGCGGATGGCCTCCGGCTGGGACCGCTGGAACCAGATGCTCGCCGAGGCGTCGCGACCGGTGACGGACCACATGGTTGCCGCGCTCGATCCCAAGCCGGGCGAGACGATCCTCGAGCTCGCCTCGGGTGCCGGGGTCGGCGGCTTCGTCGCGGCATCGCTGATGGAAGGCGAGGGCCGCCTGATCATGAGCGACTTCGCGTCGAACATGGTCAAGGCATGTGAGCGGCGTGGTGCGGAGCTCGGCTTCAACAACGTCGAGTACCGCGTGATGGACGCCGAGAGCATGGACCTGGATGACGACTCGGTGGACGGTGTGCTCTGCCGCTGGGCGTACATGCTCATGGGCGATCCGGCGGCCGCGCTCCGCGAGACACGGCGCGTGCTGCGCGACGGCGGCAGGCTCAGCTTCTCGGTATGGGCAGCGCCCGAGGACAACCCGTGGGCGAGCGTGCCGGGAAGAGTGCTGGTTCAGCGCGGGCACATGCAGCCGCCCGAGAGCGGCGCGCCCGGCATCTTCGCGATGGCGAATCCCGCCCGGATCGAGGAGCTCGTGAAGGGGGCCGGGTTCGAATCGCTCGAGCTGCGCGAGGTGCCGATGTCGTGGCACTTCGAGAGCTTCGACGAGTTCTGGACCTACACGAACGAGATCGCCGGCGCGCTCGCGGCGGTGATCGCCGAGCTCGATGAGAGCGAGCAGCGAGCGGTCCGCTCCGAGATCGAGGCTGCGCTTCCGGGCTGCGACCTGCCCGGCGCCTGTATCAACGTGCTGGCACGCTGAGCTGCTCCACGCCCCCGTCGAGTGTGCCGAGCAGCACCTCGTCAGCCATGCCGAGGAAGAAGCCGTGCTCCACAACGCCGGTCTCGGACTTGAGCGCGGCCGCGAGCTCCTCGATGCTGCCCTCCGCCGGCACCCTGCAGTCGAGGATCACGTGTCCCTCGTCGGTGACGTACGGCGAGTCACCCGCCAGGCGCAGCTCGGCGTCCGGCACGATGCCATCGAGCAGCCGCGCTTGAGTGGAGCGCCAGCCGAAGCGCACCACCTCCACCGGCACCGGCCGGTGCTCGCCCAGGCGGTGGACCTTCTTGTCCGTCTCAGCAACCACCAGGAAATGGCGAGCGGCGGCGATCACGACCTTCTCGCGGAGCAGCGCGCCCCCGGCGCCCTTGATCAGGCCGAGCTGGGGGTCGATCTCGTCGGCGCCGTCGATCGCGAGGTCGAGTGGCGCGGCGTTGTCGAGCTCCACGAGCTCGACTCCGGCCTGGGCGGCGAGCTCCTCCGTGCGCACCGAGGCCGCCGCCGCGCGCACCTGGATACCCCGCCGGCCGATCTCCTCCACCACCTTCCACACCGCGCGCCCTGAGCCGAGGCCGATCGTCATCCCGGACTCGATGCGGTCCGCGGCGGCCGCTGCCGTGGCCTCGCGCGCGAGGTCTCTGGGATCTCCGGTCACGCGGCGGCATCGTATATCCGCCGCGTGACCGAAAAGGCCCCAGAACGAGAAAACCGACCAGTGGCTGGTCGGCTCCTCGCGGTGCTAGGCGTACCCCAATTCCGCCCTGTGGAAAGCTTTGTCCCTGCCCCCCGTCCAGTCTGTCCCTGACTGGTGTGTGCCTGAATGGTGCCCATGTGAAAGAGCTTTCACATCCCCTCTCACGTGTGATTTGCGGGGGATTTTTCGGGCTAACCAGGGGGTGACGCAGGGGGGATGAGTTCCTCCCCCCTTATCCCCCCGACCTGTAGACTCCGCCACCCATGCGATCCCCCGTGACGGTCGTGACGGCGGAGTTCGAAGATCTGGTGAAGGTAGGGCTCCGCCAGCTCATATCCGAGGACGAGAACCTCGAGCTCGTGGCGAGCGACGTTCCGCTGGCCCAGATCACGCCTGCCATCGAGGAGCATTCGCCGGCCGTCGTGCTGCTCAACTTCGGCTCGCTGCCGACGCCGGGGATGGTGCACCAGCTGCACGAGCGCCACCCGGAGACGCGGATCGTGGTGCTGGCCAACCGGCCCACGGCGGCTGAGTGCAACCAGATGCTCTCGTTCGGCGCCACGGCCTGCATCTCGAAGGAGACGCAGGGCCGCGACATCATCAACGCCATCCACCTCGCCTCGCGCGGGATGCATGTGCTGCCGCGGTCGGCGTCGGCGGGCGGGATGGCGGAGCGTCAGCTCGGTTTGCCGGGCCCCGACCTGCTCACCCCGCGAGAGGCCGACGTGCTCGAGCTTCTCCAGGAGGGCCGCACCAATGCTGAGATCGCGCACACGCTCTCGATAGGAATCGAGACGGTGCGCACGCACGCGCGGAACATCTACCGCAAGCTCGGCATCACCTCGCGTCGCGACCTCGCGTCGCTGTCGCGGTCCGCGGCGAAGGCCTAGCCGCGAGTCAGATTCGGAACGGGCATGTTGTGCGCCGTCGTGCCCAGCGTGGGCAGCGCCACGTATGACGGGTGCTGCGGGTCGTGCAGCACGTTCACCACGCCGCCGAGCTCGTTGGCGAACATCGGAAGGGTGGGCGATGCGTGCGGGAAGTCACCGCCCTCCACGTCGATGCGGAGGCTGCGGCCGGGCGCGATCATCGCGTTGGTCGGGAACACCTCCACCTGCATCTCCACGGGCTGACCCGCGGGCACCGGCAGTACGGAGTCGCGCGTGAACGGGTGCCACGGCTGCAGGAGCTGCCCGCCCACGTAGCGGCTGCGCGTGGGGTCGACCTTCCGGAAGGAGGCGGCCAGCCAGCCGTCGGTGAGCTCGGTTGAGCTGCCGTCGGGCGCGACGTCGGTCACGCGTACGGTCGCGACGGCGTCCTTCGCGGTGGTGGATACCCACAGGTCGGCGAGGATCGGCCCGTCAAAGCGCAGCGGGGTCGTGAGCGGCGGCGTGGTGTAGCTCGCCCCGCCGCTCGTGGCCTCGTTCACCCGGTCGTCGCTTGTGCACGGGATCTGGCCAGCGAGCCCCGCGGTCCACTGCGAGGTGCTCTGCGTGCACACGCCGGTCACAGGGTTCTGCACGAACTGGTCGGGCGCCTCGCTCGTGGTGGGCGCACTCGGGCTGAGCTGCTTCCCCGCGCGCAGGTACTCGCGAGTGGGTGCAAGCCGCGGGTCCGGCCAGTCCGCCTGGGTCTCGAAGCGCTCGTTGCCCCACGCCCATTGCGTGACCTTGGGGATTGCCGCGATGTCGGTGTTCATGCCCTTCAGGTAGTGGTCGAACCAGCGCAGCTCGATCTGGCTGAGGGACTCGGGCACGCCGTTCCCGGGGAGCCCCTTGCCCACGGAGCCGTCCACGTGCGTCCACGGGCCGATCAGGAGGCGCGTGTTCACGTGCCTCTTCAGGCGTTCGTACACGAGCGGCTCGCCGCGCTGGAAGAGGTCGTGCAGGCCGCCGACCACGAACGCCGGCACGTTCACGTTGTCGAGCACCTCGATCGGAGAGCGCGTCTTCCAGAACGGGCCGTCGTACGCCTCGTCGCCGCCGGTGATGCCGTTCGCCACCGTGCTCAGCTGGAAGCCGGCCAGGCCGGACGCGTGTCCCGCCAACTCGGTGGTGGCGCGCACCAGGTCGGCGGGATTGCCATCGAGCGCGTAACTCGGAGGCACGAGGCTCGCCCCGGTCACGAGCCCGAGCCACAGCGGGATGAAGCCCGTGTTGATCTCGCCGCCCGAGTAGGTGATGTCGCGATAGCCGTCCGCCATCGGCACCACCGGGAAGATCGCCTTGAGGCCCTTCGGGTGCTGCGCTGCGGTGAAGAGCTGGTTGAGCCCCATGTACGAGGGGCCGAAGAGCCCGACCTTGCCGTCGCTCCACGGCTGGGCCGCAGCCCACTGCACCGTCTCGAAGCCGTCGCGCTGCTCGCGCTCGTCGAACGACTGCCACTGGCCCTCCGAGCTGCCGGTGCCGCGCACGTCCTCGATCACCACCACGTAGCCGCGCTGCGCGAAGTAGCTGTTGTCGCCGAAGGCGGTGGCCGAATCCACGGCGTTCTTGTTGTAAGGAGTCTGCTCGAGGAGGACGGGGTAGCGGCCGGGCTTGTCTGGACGGATCACGTCCGCATAGAGGTGAATGCCGTCGCTCATCGTGATCGGCACGTCCTTGTCCGTGACCGTGGAGTACTGGGCCGGCCGGTCGTACGAGGTCCAGTCGGCGTGGGCGTCGGCAGGCGCGATCAGCGCGCTTGCGAAGGCAGCCGCGACGGCGATCTTCCTGAGCATCTAGTCCCCCTGCTCCTCCAGAGCAATAAAAGTCGCCCGGCCTCCCGCAGGCCTGGGCGCAAGGAACTAATTCCCCTACGGCAGACGGGCTAAACGGCGACGCCGCGCAGCAGATCGCGCTCCACGAGCGCCTCCGCGATCTGCACGGCGTTCGTGGCTGCGCCCTTGCGCAGGTTGTCCCCCACCACCCAAAGGTTGAGGCAGCGCTCGTGCGACGGGTCCCGGCGGATGCGCCCGACGAACACCTCGTCGCGGCCGGCGGCGTCGATCGCGAGCGGGTAGATGCCGTCGCCGGGGTTGTCGAGCACCATCACCCCCGGGGACGCCGCGAGCAGCTCGCGGCACTCCTCGGGCGAGAGCGGATCGCGCGTCTGGATGTTGATCGACTCGGAGTGCCCGGTGTACACGGGCACGCGCGCGCAGGTGGCGGACACGCCGATCGACTCGTCGCCGAGGATCTTGCGCGTCTCGGCCATCATCTTGCGCTCCTCGGTGGTGTAGTCGTCGCCGTCCTTGAAGGTCTCCACCTGGGGGAGCACGTTGAACGCGATCCGGTGCGGATAGACGCTCGGCGTGCCCAGCTCCTTCGCCTCGATGATCATGCGCGTCTGGTTCTCGAGCTCCTCGACGGCGCGCTGACCGGTGCCGGACACCGACTGATAGGTGGACACGATCAGGCGCTCGATGCCCACCGCGTCCAGGATCGGCTTGAGTGCGACGACCATCTGCATGGTCGAGCAGTTCGGGTTGGCGACTATGCCGCGGTGGCCGCTGAGCGCGTCCGGGTTGACCTCGGCCACCACAAGCGGAACCTCCTCATGCATGCGCCAGAAGGAGGAGTTGTCCACCACCACGGCGCCCGCCTCCACGAAGCGCGGCGCCCACTCCTCGCTCCTCGACCCGCCGGCCGAGAAGAGGGCGAGGTCGAAGCCGCGGATGGCATCCTGGCTCAACGCCTGCACCGTGAGGTCTGCGTCGCCGAAGTCGATCTTGCGCCCGGCCGATCTCTCTGACGCGAACGGCACAACCTCGTCCGCCGGGAAGTTGCGCTCCCGCATCACACCCAGGATCGTGGAGCCCACCGCGCCCGTCGCGCCTACGACGGCAACCCTCATGACACCACCGGCCTGTGGTCGCCCTGCACGTCCTCGCGCTTCACCGCGTCGCTGTCCAACCCGAACGCGGAAGCCAGCTCCACCACTGCCTTCTGCACGTCGTCCTGACGGATGACGCACGAGATCTTGATGGGCGAGGTGGAGATCATCTCGATGTTGATCCCGGCGTCTCCGATCACGCTGAAGGCCTTGGCCGCGACGCCCGGATGACTCTTCATTCCAGCGCCGACCAGCGACACCTGCCCCATCGTGGGGTCGCTGACCACGGCGCCAAAGCCGAGCTCGGCCTTGATCTCCTCGAGCTTCTCGCGCGCGATCACGAGGTCGGCACGGGGGACGGTGAACGACATGTCCGCCCCGTGCCCCTCGGACTCGGGCTCGTTCTGGATGATCATGTCCACGTTCACGTTGGCCTCGGCCATAGCCGTGAGCACGCGACCGGCAACGCCTGGGCGGTCTGGGAGGCCCGTGAGAGTGATGCGGGCCTCGTCTGTGGAATGGGTGACTGCGGTGACGAGTGGGTGTTCCATCGTTTCCTGTTCTGTCACGACGAAGGTACCGGGTTCATCGAGAAAGCTTGATCTGCAGTGGATGCGCACGCCGTGGTTGCGGGCGTACTCGACCGAGCGCAGCTGCAGCACGCGCGCGCCGCTTGCGGCCATCTCGAGCATCTCCTCGAACGACACCTGGCGCAGCTTGCGCGCGCCGGGAACGATGCGCGGATCCGCGCTGTACACCCCCGACACGTCGGTGTAGATCTCGCATACGTCGGCGCCGAGCGCCGCGGCGAGTGCCACCGCCGTGGTGTCGGAGCCGCCGCGGCCGAGCGTCGTCACGTCGGCGGTGGTGGACACGCCCTGGAAGCCGGCCACGAGCACCACCTTGCCCTCGTCGAGCGCGGTTTTTATGCGGTCCGCGCGGACGTCGAGGATGCGCGCCTTGGTGTGCGAGGTGTCGGTGACGATGCCCGCCTGGGAGCCGGTGAGCGAGATCGCCTCGTGGCCGAGGTCGTTTATGACCATGGCGGCAAGCGCGCACGAGATGCGCTCGCCCGTGGAGAGCAGCATGTCCATCTCGCGGGGGTGCGGGCGCTCAGACACCTCATGTGCCATCGCCACGAGCTGATCGGTGGTCTTGCCGCGCGCGGACAGCACGGCCACCACGCGGTTGCCCTCCTCGCGGGCGGCCACGATCCGGTTCGCGGCGCGCTTGATCCGTTCGGCGTCCGCCACGGAGGTCCCGCCGAATTTCATGACCACCGTCTCCATCATGGTCGGTGAAAGATAGAGGCCGGTGGCTCAAGTTCCGGCGTGCGGGGCCGACGACTGGGATGTCATGGAGCGGACACGTGTTCTTGTTGCCGATGATGACGCGGACGTCCGCGGGCTTCTGGCTGCCTTTGTGAGCTCGGATCCCACCTTCAAGCTCGTGGGAGTGGCCGCGGATGCCGACGAGGCGATCGCGCTGGCCAACGAGCACAAGCCGGACGCCGCACTTCTCGACGTGAGCATGCCCGGTGGCGGGGGCCTTCGCGTGGTGCGTGAGCTGCAGGCCTACTCGCCGCAGACGAGCGTGGTGGCGCTGTCCGCCTACGACGAGCGCAACATCGTGATCGAGATGCTCCAGGCCGGGGCGATGAGCTACCTCGTGAAGGGCGCCACGCGCGAGCAGATCCTGCAGTCACTGCACCGCTCGATCGAGGCGCGCTCGAAGCTGGCCTGACGGCCTGCCGCCAGCGCCGCGGTGCCGCGGTGCGTTTACAGCAGCAATAACGGCGAATCCCATCGAAGGTTCCTGGATGGACCTCGCATATCGGGGTCAAGTCAGGAAGCTTCCCTCTCCGCGCCCTACCGAGTTAGTCAAACAGATTGATCCCCCGTCAAAAAGATTGACTCCCCGTCAATTCTCTTGACAATGGATTTGACGGTGGAGCAATTCCGTTGCCCCACGGTCAAAGTTGTTGCCTAAGTCGGTAGGTCGCGCAAAAGAGGCTCGGCGCGCAAGGGAAGAGCGCTGTCCCAGAGGGGAACGCCCTACGCCCTACGCCCTTCGCCCTACGCCCTACGCCCTTCGCCCTACGCGCCTAGAGCTCGCGGCGCCCGCGCAGCGCCTTGCCGAGCGTGATCTCGTCGGCGTACTCGAGGTCGGCGCCCACGGGCAGGCCGCTCGCCAGGCGCGTGACCGCCACCGACGGCGCGCGCTGGTGAAGCTCCTCTGCGATGTAGAGCGCGGTGGCCTCGCCGGTGGTGGTGGAGTTCGTGGCCACCACTATCTCGCGCACGCCGTCGCCATTCGTGCCGGCGCCTTCCACGCGCGTGAAGAGCTCCGCGAGGCGGATGTCCTCAGGGTCGATGCCATCGATCGGCGAGAGCGCGCCGCCGAGCACGTGGTAGCGGCCGTTGAACTCGTTGGTGCGCTCGATCGGGATCACGTCGCTCGGCTCCTCCACCACGCAGATCACGGCCGGGTCCCGGCGCTCGTCCTCGCAGATGCGGCAGCGTGGGCCGACCGCGAGGTTGAAGCACACCTCGCATTGGGTCACGGTCTCCTTCACCTCGCGGATGGCGTCGGCGAGGGCGAGCGCCTCGTCGTTCGGCACGCGCAGGATGTGGAACGCGAGCCGCTGCGCCGTGCGCTGGCCGATGCCGGGCAGACGCGCAAGCTCCGTGATCAGGCGATTGACGGGCGGCGAGAGCAAGGAAGGTGAATCTAGCGCCGGGGTCGGAGCGTGAACTCGAGCGTGATGGGAGGCGAGGCCTCGAAGCTTCCGTTCCAGCGGCGGCCATCCACCTTGAGGTGCACGGCGTCCGCGCGGAATGGCCAGGGATCGAGCACACCGTCCTCCCCAAGCTCGAGCGTGACCGGCTCGCCCGAGGCGGTTGGCACGTCCTTCACCTCCGCCGGCGCCCAGTCGAGGCAGAGCGCGAGCGAGATGTAGTCCCACGCGAATACGAGCTTCTGATTGCGGCGCAGCTCCTCAGGGTCGAAACCGGCCGCCAGGTCGCGCTGCAGTGCGTGCTGCTCGTCGAGAAAGCTGCGCAGGAGCGCGTCGTGGCCCTTTGGCGGCCACCTCTCGAACAGCGCCGTGCCGTGCATCGACACGAGGAGAGCCGCGTAGCGGCTCTGGCTGATCACCTTGCGCGCCGCTCGCGACCACAGCTCGAGCTTCTGGGGCAGAGGCAGCGAGATGAACGTGTGCGGGCGGCCGGTGCCGGGATCGAGCTCCGGGTGGAGATCCCACTCGGCCCAGCCCACGTCGTGCTGCTCGGCGCCGAGACACACCTCCTCCCACGGCTCCACCGCGCCGAAGCGCTCGTTACCCCACGCGCGCGCGAGCTGACCGGAGAGCCATGCGTGCGAGGCCTGTCCGATCGCGAGGAAGCTGCCGTCCTGCTCCTCTCTGATCAACATCGGAGATGAGCATCGCACGCGGCGCCGAGGCGGGGCGGTCGCAGAAGCGGCCGCCCCGTCTGCGCAGATCTAGCGGCTGCCGGCCACGGGCGCCTCGTGCGGCGACCGCTCGGCTACCGGGTCAGCATCCGGCTTGTGCTCCGCAAGCGGGGTGGGCGGCTCGGGACGCTCCCGCTCGCGATCCATCAGGTCGCGGAGCTCACTTTCGAACCGCTCGTCACGCTGCTCCCGGCGGAACCACCTCTCGTGACACATGCACACCACCTCCGTGGCGGCTCGGGACCGGCGCCCGATGTTACGCCTCGTTTAGAAGCCGGGCAGACCCAGGCCGCCGAGGTCGAGCCCGCCCGGTCCGCCGAGGCCGCCCATCGCGCCGCCGAGCCGCGACTCGGCCAGTTCCTGCGCGGAGCGGATCGCCTCGTTGGTGGCGGCGAGGACCATGTCCTGGAGCATCTCCACGTCCTCGGGATCCACCGCGTCCGGGTCGATGCGGATCTCCTTGATCTCGAGCGCGCCGGTGATGCGCACGGTCACCATCCCGCCGCCGGCGCTCGCCTCAACCACCTCGGTCTTGAGCGCCTCCTGCGCCTTCGCCATCTCGTCCTGCATCTGCTGGACCTGGCGCATCATCTGGTTGATGTTGGGCTGCTTGGGCATGGTCACGATCCCTCGTCGTCGAAGACCTCAGTTGCGCCGAACTCCTGCTTGAGCCGCTCGAGGAGCTCCTCCTCGTCAATAGAGGATGACGCCTCCGAGTAGCCCGCGTGGCCGTTCTCCCCGTCGCGCAGCTCATAGACCAGCTCGAGCGAATTGCCCGTGAGGTCACGTAGCGCCTTCGCGAGCAGGGCGCGGTTGTTCTCGGCCTTCTTCTTCGAGAAGGTGGCCCCCTCGGCAAACGCAACCGTGAGGCAGTTGCCCTCGAGCTCGGCAGGACGCGCGTCCGCGAGCAACGCTCCGACCATCGCGTTCTCCTCGCGCACCGCTTCCACGGCCGCCGGCCAGAGCGACTGGAGGTGCTGGAGGTCGACGGACATGGCCGCCACGGGTTCCGGCTCGGGCTCGGCCACTGCGGTGGATGCGACCGCGGCGGTGGCGGCCTCCGGGCGGACCGCGGCGCGCGGCGGCTCCGGCGGAGCTGGCGCAGGGTCGGGCTTCGACTCGCGCGCGGGCGGCGCCGCGGGCGCGGGCGCGGGTGCGCGTCCGCCAAGCGCCTGCTCCAGGCGATCGATCCGCGCCATCAGCGCCTGCACCGACGCATCCGCCTTTGGCTGCGCCGACTTGAGCAGAGCGATCTCGAGCTGGATGCGCGGGTCCGAGCCGTCCTTCACGGCGCTCAGAGCAGCCGCCAGGAGATCGATCGCGCGCAGCACCTCCGCCTGCGGAATGCGCTCGGCCTGTGACTGAAGCCGGTCGGTGTGCTCGGCGGTGACGGCGAAGGAGTCGGGCACCTCGCCGAGCGTCTGCACGACGAAGAGGTGGCGCAGGTGCGCGGCCAGCTCGCGCATGAACTGGGTGAGGTCGCGCCCGGAGGCGGACAGCTTCTCCACAGCCATCAGCGCCGCGCCCGCGTCATGGTCGGCGAGCGCCTCGGCGGCGCCGAGGATGAGCTCGGCGTCGGCCACGCCGAGCACCTCGAGCACATCGTCGAGATTGACCTCCTTGCCGCCGTAGGTGACGAGCTGCTCGAGCGTGCCGAGCGCGTCGCGGAAGCTGCCGGTGGCGGAGCGGGCGATCATGGTGATGGCGGCGTCCGGCACCTCGATCCCCTCCTCGGCGGCGACCTTGCGGAGCACGCCCGCGATCTGCTGGAGGGATGGGCGGTGGAAGTCGAAGCGGTGGCAGCGGTCCACGATCGTGGCCGGCACCTTGTGCGCCTCGGTGGTGGCGAGCACGAACACCACGTGCGACGGCGGCTCCTCGAGCGTCTTGAGGAAGGCGTTCCACGCAGCGGTGGAGAGCATGTGCGCCTCGTCGAGGATGTACACGCGCTTGCCGCCGCCCATCGGCGCCAGCGCCACGTTCTCACGCAGCTCACGGATGTCGTCCACGCCGTTGTGCGAGGCGGCGTCCATCTCCACCACGTCGAGCGACGTGCCGCGCGCGATCGCCTGGCAGGCGGGATCGTCCGGCGAGAAGTCCGAACGCGGGCCGCCCTGGGCGTTGAGCGCGCAGGCGAGCAGCTTGGCCATGCTGGTCTTGCCGGTGCCGCGCGACCCGACGAACAGATACGCGTGATGAACCTTGTCGAGCTCGATGGCGTTCCGCAGGGTGCGAACGATGTGCTCCTGCCCCACCACGTCATCGAACGTGCGGGGACGGTGGCGGCGATAGAGGGAAAGCATCGGCGGATTCATCCTAGACACAGGATCAGATCGGTACCTTGGTCGCGATGGCGCGGCGGAGACCCCTCTTCGACGCCGTCGCATCGGGCCTGATCGGGCTCGCAATCTTCGCCTTCTTCGGGCGGACGTTCCTTAACTACGACACCTTCTACGCGCTGCTCTGGGGCCGCGACCTGGCCCACGGGCACACGCCCGATTACCGCGTGCTGGTGGCGCCCACGCCGCATCCGCTGGCGGAGCTCGCGGGCGAGGGGGCGTCGCTCCTCGGCAGTGCCGGGGAGGCCGCGATGCTCGCGGTTGTGATCGCCGCGCTCGGCGCCCTGGTGGTGGGCATGTTCCGGCTCGGAGAGCAGCTTTTCAACCGGCCGGTGGGGGCACTGGCGGCGCTGATCGTGGCCACCCGCGTGCCGATTCTCAACTACGGCATCCGCGGCTATGTGGACATCGTGGCCATCGCGCTGGTGGTGTGGGCGGCGGTGCTCGAGGCGCGCCAGCCGCGGCGTGGCGCGCCGGTGCTGGCACTGCTCGCGCTCGCCGGACTGCTTCGCCCGGAGGCGTGGCTGTACGCGGGCGCGTACTGGCTCTGGCTCTGGCCGGCCCGGACCCCGCCGGAGCGAGCTCTCCTCGTGGTGCTCGTGCTCGGGCCGCCGCTCGCGTGGGGACTCAGCGATCTCGCAATTTCCGGAGACTTCCTCTGGTCGCTGCACGGAACGCACGATCTGGCGTCCGCGCTCGGGCGCCAGACGGGCCTGCTGAACGCGGTGAAGACCGCGCCGCGGCGGATCGGAGAGATCGTGCGGCTGCCGGAGCTGATCGCGGCGGTGATCGGTGTGGTGTTCGGCCTCGCGGCGTATCCGCGGCGCGTCGCGCTCCCCCTGGCCGTGGCCGCGCTCAACGGCTTGGCCTTCGCGGTGCTCGCGGTGGCCGGGCTGTCGCTGCTCGGGCGCTACCTGTTTCTCGCAGGGGTGATGGCCGCGCTGTTCGCCGCGGTGGGCTGCCTGGGCTGGCTGACGGTGCCGGCCCACCGGGCGTGGCGCCTGATCGGCTCCGCCGCGCTCGTGGCCATCCTCGTCTTCTTCGGCCTGCAGCAGGTGGACCGGCTCACATCGCTGCGCACCGACGTACGCGCGCGAGCCGAGGTGCAGGCCGACCTCCGCGCGCTGGCTCTCCCCGGCTGCCGCCCGATCTACGTGCCGGACCACCGGCTCGTGCCCCTGCTCGCCTACTGGCACCACCTCGAGCCGCGGCGCATCTTGGCGCAATCGCCCGTGATTTCCTCGGGCGAGCTCGTACTCCCAGCCAACGTGCGCGTGCAGCGGCTCTCGATACTCGACCCACACGAGCCGCGCCCGCGGCGGCTCACCGTCCCGCCCGGATGGCGAGAGGCGAGCGCAAACCGCTCGTGGAGCGTCTACGCCGCGCCGCTCTGCCACTACTTCGAGCGTTGAAAATGGACCGTGCACCCGCCGTCGAAGTTGGTCCCCGGGCGTTCCCGCCGGTTGGTGACTACTGCCAGGCTTCCCCGTGGCGCATGAGCGGTACCGCTTAAGGCTGCTTCCTCCCGGACCTGACCTGGTTCACGGCCGTCCACCGCACGGGACCTGGCCATCAACGCCATCCACCGGCGTACTGACCCCGAAGGCTCAACCCCTCATGACGGGGATTCAGCCTCGCTAGAGCGGATTGCGAGTGCAGGGCACCGCTACCTCCCCGCCTAGCACGGTCCAGGTGGAAGCCTAGCGGCGAAAACCGGGTACGACGTGGCACATGGCGAAAGGAATCGGCCTCATCCTCATCGGGATCGCATTCTTCGCACTGTCGCGCCCGTACATGGAGATCATCACCGAGGGCGACGTGCCTCCACCCGCGCCCAAGCGCTGGCCTCTGATGCGGCGCGCGGTGCATTTCGGCAAGCGCAGCGGCGCCCACCTGCGCCTCGGCGTGGGTCAGCTGATCGGCCTCGCCGGGATCCTGGGCGGGCTGGTCGTCGTGTTACACGCGAGCTGAGTTAGAAGGACCAGCCGCGCGACAGGATGGCCTCGGCCAGCGCGTCCACGAGGCCCTCTGAGGGCTTCGGCATCGGATAGCGCTGAACGATCGCCTGTATCTCTGAAGGCTCGAGCCCGAAGTCCCGCGCTGCTCTCAGCATCGCGAGGTAATGCCCTGCCGGGCTCGTGGCCGGTCCGTCTGGAATCTCCCGTTCCATGACGCCCCTGATCCCCCCTTTTCCGAACTTCTAATCACAAGGAGCCATAAGCTCACCCCCATGAGTTGGCTTCCTGACGGCTTCGAGCATCCCGAGCGGGTCGACCTTCCGACGGGTCATCACCTGCGTCCGATCCGTGCGGATGACGTGGACATCGACTACCCGGCGGTGATGGGTTCGCGCGAGCGCCTGTGGGAGAAGTACGGCGAGGCGTGGGGCTGGCCGCCGGCGCACATGAGCCACGAGCAGGACCGCGAGGACCTGGCCCGCCACGCCGCCGAGATGGAGACCCACGAGTCGTTCAACTACGCGCTGTTCGACGCCGACGAGACGGCGCTGCTCGGGTGCGTCTACATCGACCCGCCCGAGAAGCCCGGTGCCGACGCCGAGATCTCGTGGTGGGTCGTCGACCGGCTCGTCGGCAGCGACGTCGAGCGCGCCCTCGACGACCTCGTGCCCCGCTGGATCGCCGAGGACTGGCCGCTCCAGCAGCCCCGCTACGTCGGCCGCGACCTCACCTGGGCCGAG